>JBHJNR010000184.1:0-2471 GCA_050330615.1 Cyanophyceae cyanobacterium | reverse complement strand
AGGGCATACGGAAACGGGGCTAGAAATAGCCGCAACGTCTGGGGACACAAACACCGCTGGATTGGTGGGGCAACCCATCGATCTAAGTGTTGTGGATGAGCCAGAAAGAACAGACCGTGAGGCTGTTTGAATCCCCGATCCTTCAGGTCGGGGAGTATGTCAAATCTGATGCTCCCAGGCAGATTGAGTCCCTGTTCCTCCCACCTCCAAACAGGCGCTCTCGCTGGTGATATCAAGCTCTTTGACCCAGACTTGTCCCTCTTGTCGCCACCATTGCATCCGCAGGGATCCCTGTAAGGTATCACGGCAGCCATACTGCATTCCCGTCAGGCTGGGGGTCATCACCGCAGTGCCAGTCCGCTCCGTCTGTCCACTCAGACAGAGGATCCCGGCTGGCCCCCGCGCCTCCACCTGCCAGGATCCCCAGGGATCCACTTGCCAGCTCATCCGGCTGGTCTCGGGTTTCCAGTCCAGAAACAGTGGCGTTGTGCCGGGATGGGAGCCTAAGCATCCGTGCAGAGCCACCATGCCCACCTCGTCTTCCCACCACAGCACACCTCGCCGGGATCCCACACAGGCGAGGCTGAGATCGGGCCGATCAGGGAACGTGTTGCAACTGATCCAAAACCACCGAGCGGGAAAGGCGGATCCCCAATTTTTCTCACTGTAGGCGGGAGCCCGCTCCAACAGATAACGCTGGCCCTGCCACTCCACCCAGCCAGTAGCCCAGCCTTGCGCCATCAAGATCTGCCACCCTGGCTCAAACACGGGCAGATAGGAAAAGATCCCCATCGTGGCTTGGGCAGGGATCCCGTAGGTATAGACCGGCTCAATCTGGTAGCTCCAACGGGTGACAGATTGAGTGACCGGATTGGTGAAAATCCCCTGGTGTAGGGTTTGGGTTAGTTGGTAGCCCGTCTGCACTGTGTCAAAGAATTGTTCGGGGGGTAAAAGCTGAGGGGATAGGGTCTTGGCTGCTCCCCAATGGCCAAAAGCCAGTCGATCCGGATCCGCCCAAAACCCTGGGATCCCTGGGATCGACCGCCAGTGCAAGTCTTCTTGCTCTCCAATGGATCCCAGTACCTGAATCAGTCCCCCGCCCCGCCCGCTGGCCGCATCCTCAATGGCCAGCATCCAGGCGAACCCCACGTCCTGATAGGGCACCTGCACACGGGTATACCAGCCCTCAAAAAACGGCTGCGATTTTGGGATCCCTAAGGTGCCATGAAACCCCGCATGGGGCACCTCCATCGGTTCGGGTGTATGGCCCAAGTCAGAATGAAGCTCCCACTCAGGATCCCAAGAGGACGAACTCACCATGCCATTCAAATAATTTATCGCTATTGCTTCCTGGGATTCTAGCGCTGAGGTTTCTGGGCAGCGATGCGGACAAAACGCTCCTCTCGATAGGGTTGTTGCGCCACCACCTCAAAACCCACCCTCTTGAGCATCCAAACCAGATCATCAATGGCGTAGCGGTTGTGCTCGCAAAAGTGAGTCACCTGATCCGCCAACAGATCAATATCCGTTGCTGGATCAAACAGGCTCTTTTCGGTTTCAGCATCAAAGTAGACCCGAATCGGAGCCCGTACCCAATCCACCAGCATCAACCGTCCCCCTGGTTTGAGCCAGCCATAGGCCGCTTGTAATAGCCGAATGGGCTGGATCATCTCATGCAAGACCACCACCGACTGGATCACATCCACCGAATTGGCATCCAAAGGCAACTGCGGATCATGCAGGTCGGTTTGTAGCAGCTCCACCCCAGGGATCCCGGCCAAGATCTGCCCCGCTTTTTCCAGCATGTAGGGCATCAGATCTGCCCCCACATAACGACCCTGGGGATACTTTTCAGCCCAGGGTTTCAGGGCTAACCCCGGCCCCGTCCCCAAGTCCACTAGGGTAGGATGCGTTGGCACCACGGGATCAATATGCGTCTGCCAAAACTGCCAAAAGTCGGCATCAAATCGCCCCGGCGTGGTCTGAACCATCAAGTCCGAAAAAGCTGCACCACGATGGTGGTGTTCGAGCAGGGTCAGGGTATCTGTCATAGATCCGCCAGCATCCAAGAAAGCTGATCTCACCATAACAGGGGATCCCAGTCTGACGGCAGCGTTGAGGCAGGAGGGAGATCCACCCGTCAGCAAAGCAGTTTGAATAGTAGTCTGGAGGGAGACTTGAGGCGGCAGGTTCAAGATGTTTCGGCATCATCGTCTGCTAGCTCCATCGTTGGCCCTTTTTTTGAATTCCCTTCATGCGCAATTTGCATCCCCCCATCGAGCCCTTTCAGTCGGGTGAGCTGGCCGTCTCTGATCTGCACACCCTCTATTACGAACAGGTGGGCAACCCTGAGGGCAAGCCCGTGGTGTTTTTGCATGGGGGGCCAGGCGGAGGCTGCAACGCCACCTATCGCCGCTATTTTGACCCGCAAAAGTGGCGGGTGATCTTGTTTGACCAGCGGGGCTGTGGTC
>JBHJNR010000183.1:0-13632 GCA_050330615.1 Cyanophyceae cyanobacterium | reverse complement strand
TGGCATCGAGAATAGCCAAGGCCGCAGCGGATCCCGCCAAAATATCTTGCTCCTCGCCGCCCAAATAAACCCGGCCAAAACTGCCGAAGGGTTGAACTTCCAGGATATTGATTTGGGCTGCTTTTTCGGCGGCATTGGCGGCTAAGGGAGCATAGCCTGCGGGCTGCACTTCCAACACATACAGCGTTTGTCCCGCTAATAGCATCTGGCCCCGCCGCATCCGGTTAATCAGTTGTGTCTGGTGAGGGTCAATATTACGGATGATCTGACTGGAAACAACGCGGGGTTTGATCCGATCTTGTTCTTGCACCCCCAAAGACCTAAGGATGGCTTCGCCAGCGGCGCGGGTGTCCCCTTGATTATTGGAATGGATCTCCAAGAGGCCATACAGACGCTCCACCACCTGCACCCCTGGTTTGACCACGGTTGCCTTGAGGGCAACATCGGTGATGCGGTTGATCTCAATACCGGGTGAGATTTCAATCCAGAGGGATGTGTCCCCTGGCAGTGGTAAAAAGCCAAGGGCCACTGTCCCGAGATAGGCAGCATATTGTGGCTGGAGACTATCTAAAAAGACGTAGCTGCGAAGTTCGATCCCCAAACTGCCCTCTCATATAGATTTGGATCCCATGGGATCCCATTGGATGGGGAGCTATCTGGCCAACCACCACAGGTACTTTATCACTCTGGCGGATGGGAAATCAGGGCAGACTAAGACCACGTCTATGCAGCCACTCAACCGGGATCCCAGCTCATCATCAACCCAAGAGCAAGCAGGATTCCAGTTCACCAAGCCAAAGGTGCTATTTCTTGATATCTTCTCTGGCTCTAGCTGAGTTAAAAATTCAACAGCTTTAACTAGAAGCCCAATCATAACGAGATTAGAGTAGAAATCTTTTGCTTGTACGAATGCTCTCCAGAACTATCGCCCAAAAGATCTAGAGTCTCCAGCCTATCTCGACTGATAGGGCTCCAAGTATTCCTAGCCCATGATGAGGACTGATCTCTTTGGCAAGACAGGTATAAAAATGAAACTCATTATAATGCTAATACCCTCCAGATAAAATACTTTAATCTCCCAATAAAAACCTTTAATTTGGCTTCAGGCTTCGAGATGGGCTAGCGGTACTGAAGCATACTATTTCCTCTCTCGATCGCCTTCAGAATGAGATGGTTTCAGACTTTTTTAGGGTCGGTGTGCAAAAACAAGACCAATCCTCTAGGCATCTTCCACTCACCTTTCCCCCCTCAGTCCACTACACATAAGGATCCCTATGCGCAGCATACCCAGCGTCTCTGAAATGACCGAAACCGCCGCTACACTCGGCATCAATCTTGAACCCGAAGAAGCGACACTCCTCCACCAATATCTAGTTAAACAGCTGGTTGAGATTGACGAGTTTGTCCAGATGCGTCTCGACGAAGGTGCGCCTCCAGTCACCTTTGCTGCCCGGGATCCTGGCTATCGACCCTCTGCAGAAGAGGATCCCTATAACGCCTGGGTCTGGAAGTGCAACATTACCGGGTCTGGCCAAGGACTGCTAGCCGGTAAAACCGTCAGCTACAAAGACCATGTCTCCATTGCCGGCATACCCGTTGCCTTCGGTGCCGCCCCTCTACAGCACCTGATTGCCAATGTGGATGCCACCATCGTCACGCGCGTATTGGCAGAGGGCGGAACGATTATTGGCAAGAATGTAATGGACGGGTTAGGCGGGGGGATGGGGAATGGAGTTAGTGGTGACTTTGGGCGAGCCTTAAATCCTCACAATACAGCTCACTATACTGGTGGATCTTCCGCCGGTTCGGGTGCAGCTGTTGCTGCTGGTGAGGTTGACATCTCATTTGGAGGGGATCAGGGTGGCTCAATCCGAAATCCTGCCGGAACATGTGGGATAGTTGGCCTCAAACCTACCTTCGGGCTCGTATCTCACTTTGGGCTCGGCTTTGGTAGTGACCAATGTATTGACTACACTGGCCCTATGACACGCACTGTTGAAGATGCTGCTACTGCACTCCAGGCAACAGCAGGTTTTGACGGTCTAGATCCCCGTCAGAGACGAGAAGTACCTGAGACCTACGATGCTCTTTCTAAATTGGATGGGGGAGTTGCCGGATTGCGAATTGGTATCCTCAAAGAGGGTTTCGAAGGCCCTATTCAACCCGAGGTCTATCAAGCTGTACTTGAAGCATCCGAGGTACTATCAGCGGCTGGAGCTGAGGTAACCAAAATTTCAGTGCCAGAACATCACATTGCCCGTATTGCCCAAGATGCAATGACACCAGAGGGAGTCTTATCCATGTATCAGGTTGGGTTTATGGGTGCTTTCTCTCGCACATATTACCCATCCTCAATCATCGCAGCCGTCCGTCAGTTTAACCGACAACATGGTAGTGGTGCTCCGGCACGAACTAAGCTCTCACTAATCATTGGTGAATATGCCCGCCGTAATTTTGACGGGGTAGCCTATGCTAAAGGCCACAATGTCCGCAAGGGAATCATCGCGGCCTTTGATAAAGCCCTCAGTGAGGTTGATGCATTGATCATGCCAACCTGCATCGCTGTAGCACCCAAGTTCGAGCCGCCAAAAGATCGGATGGAAATAGCAGAAAAGAGTGTTGGCAAGCGGGCCATACCCAACATCAATAGAATGCCTTATAACTACACGGGTCATCCAGCTCTGGCAGTCCCTTGCGGTAAAGTCAATGGACTTCCAGTCAGCATGCAGCTGGTGGGACGATTCTTTGACGATGCACTGCTTCTGCGGATAGCTTATGCTTACCAGAATGCGGTTGACTGGTCTGCCATCATCGGAGTTGGCACTTGATCCAGCCTTGAACCATTCGATTCATAAACCATTAGATAGCACCATTCAACTAGGGCGTGTCATCAGTTAGATAAAATTGGCTGAACATGATACGTAATGAAGAAGGTCTACCGAGTAACTATGTGGCTACTTGATAGACCTTCTTGATTATTAAGACACAGAAACCTAGAGAGTGTTATCACAGGAGATAGGCGATAGTCTCTACCACATATTCGGTTCCAAATCATCCTCTGCTCGCTTGCAATAACGAGTCGCCATCTCTTGGTATCATTTCAGCAGACAAAGAAAATCCTCCACCAAGATCCGGCTCTTATACAGCTCCTTGTCATAGCAACAACTCACTCTAAATAGAATTCTCTAATAACCCAATAAAATCTTTTGATTTAGATTTAGGTTTTCAGGATAGGAAGAGGTGATCAATCATACTATTTTTCACCCCAATAGCCATCACAATGACATGGCCTCAGGCTTTTTCGGAGTAGGTAAGTGTGCAAAAAAGGTGACGAACACTAAGACATATTTCCATCACTTGGCAATACCTAAGTAGGGTCACAACGGTACTCAGTATAAGGCTAGGCAATAAGGCTAGGCAGCCCAACTCCAAACCTACTTCGGAACGTGCCCTTGACCACACTCTCTTTTGACTCAGTCCAGTACCCAACTACGTGTAAGGATCCCTATGCGAAGCATACCCAGTGTCGCTGAAATGACCCAAACTGCCGCTACCCTCGGCATCAATCTCGAACCCGAAGAAGCTATACTCCTCCACCAATATCTTGTTAAACAGCTGGTTGAAATCGACGAGTTTGTCCAGATGCGTCTCGACGAAGGCGCACCACCTGTGACCTTTGCTGCCCGAGATCCTGGCTACCGACCCTCTGCCGAGGAAGATCCTTTTAACGCCTGGGTCTGGAAGTGCAACATTACCGGTTCTGGCCAAGGGCTACTAGCCGGCAAAACCGTCAGCTACAAAGACCATGTCTCTATTGCCGGAATTCCTGTCGCCTTCGGTGCCGCCCCTTTACAGCACCTGATCGCCAATGTGGATGCCACCATCGTCACCCGTGTATTGGCAGAGGGCGGAACCATTATTGGAAAGAATCTCATGAGCGGTCTGGCTGGGGGATTGGGCAGTGACTACAGTGGCGACTTTGGACGCCCTCTTAACCCCCACAACACTGACCACTTTACCGGCGGATCATCATCTGGTTCAGGGGCGGCTCTGGCTGCTGGTGAGGTGGATATATCCTTTGGGGGTGACCAAGGCGGCTCGATCAGGCTTCCTGCTGCGTTGAGCGGAGTGGTTGGACTCAAGCCAACCTTCGGACTTGTCTCCCACTTTGGGCTCAGCTTTGGCAGCGATCCCTGCATTGACTACACTGGCCCTATGGCCCGCACAGTAGAGGATACTGCTGCTGCACTCCAAGCCACAGCAGGCTACGACGGACTGGATCCCCGCCAAAGCCGGGATGTACCCGAGACCTACGATACCCTATCCAATCTGGATGGAGGTGTGGCTGGGTTAAAAATTGGCATCCTGATTGAGGGTTTTCAAGACCCGATTGATCCCGAGGTATATCAATCTGTTCTCCAGGCAACTGAGGTTCTCGCGTCAGCTGGGGCTGTGGTGACTAAGATATCAGTACCAGAGCATAACCTAGCTCGCATTGCTCAGGAGGCGATGACCCCTGAGGGAGTTCTATCAATGTATCAAGTGGGATTTATGGGTGCTTTTGCCCGCACCTATTATCCCAGCTCGATCATCTCTGCCGTCCGCCAATTCAATCGCGATCATGGCAGTGGTGCCCCTGCTCGTACTAAGCTCAGGCTGATTGCTGGTGAGTACGCTCGTCGAAACTTCGATGGGGTTGCCTATAGCAAGGGGCACAATGTACGCAAGGGTATCATCGCTGCCTTTGATAAGGCTCTGAGTGAGGTGGATGTCTTGATCATGCCTACTTGTCTCCATGTGGCACCCAAGTTTGAGAAGGTAACAGATCCTATGGAAATGGCAGAGCGCAATCTCGGTAAGCGGCCCATATCCAGTGTCAACACAATGCCCTACGACTACACCGGCCATCCAGCGTTGGCTGTGCCATGCGGGAAGATCAATGGTCTGCCAGTCAGTATGCAAATGGTTGGACGGTTTTTCGATGATGCTCTGCTGCTACGGGTGGCCTATGCTTACCAAAAAGCGGTCGACTGGGATGCCATCATCGGCATTGGCACCTGAGCCAGTCCTGCAACCGTTGATCTGGTGAGTATTCTGGTCAGGTAAAAGTGACAGAACATCACCGGTAAGCAAGAAGGTCTACCCACTAGCCGTAGGGTTGCTGAGTAGACCTTCTTGATATGGAGACTTGCTGACAAGATAGAACCCTATGCAAGAGAGTAGTTAAATCGACAACATTTCCCTCAGGTCTCAACTCTCAGGTCTCAAAAGGAGAAGGAAACGTGATCATCAGATGGCGGTGTTGATCGAAGCTCACCCAGCCTTGATCACGAAAGCGGTTGATCAATCGGGTGATGGTAACGCGGGTGGTGCCGATAGCATTGGCCAGATTTTGGTGGGTGAGGCGCACATTGAGGCGTATCCCCTGGGGGGTGGCGGTGCCAATCTCCATCGCCAACACTCCCAGTAAGTGTTGCAACCGATCCTCCACCCGACGACGACCTGACAGCGCTAGCAAAGCCTCCGTTTGGCGTAACCGTCGAATCGTGTGACGCAGCAACCCCTGAGACAAAACCTCGGAGGCTTCCACCTCTTGAGACGATAAGCGCAGCACATCGACATCTGTCATGGCCATGGCTTGATAGGGATCCAATGCTGTAAGCGGGGATCCTACGGGCATAGATGGCCCTGCGAACCCGATCACCGCCTCATTGCCATTGGCATAGAACGTGGAGAGCTGAGCCACCCCTCGACAAATGATCACCCACTCATCGGGCTGCAACGCGATCACCTGACCAGTGGTGTAGGGCTCCAAGCTCCGCTCCCGGTAGAGGCTTTCCAGGAGCTGTCGTTCACGGTTCACAGAGCCGGAATACAGATTGGACATCGGACGGCCTCCCCGGATCATAAGAATCCGCTTGGGTGTTACACCCAACACATTAACCCCTGACATGTTTTCCAGAGTAAAGGGCAGGTTATGAACACATTAAGGTTGCAGCCTCACTAGGGATCCGCAATTGACTTCAGCATAGAAGTTGCGCTGTAGGAAGGGTGATGAAGGCTCAAGACCAGGGGACGATGCGAAGATTCACAAGGAAACCAAGCGACACCAGCATGACCACTAAGATGGTGTCGTAAACTCAAGATCTAGCCCCTTTGAGGGATCCGCTTTCACAACTGAAGGGATCCCGTCAGCGGGTGCAGTCTCTAGCCCTAGCAGTCGAGTCCCGAAAGGAGCCCTCGGTGGTCACAACCTCCTCAAAATCAACGTTTAATACTCAGCGTTCTCAGCAAATCTTTAGCGCAGCGCAGCACTTGATGCCGGGAGGGGTCAGCTCTCCAGTGCGGGCGTTTAAATCTGTCGGCGGGGATCCAGTCGTCTTTGACCGAGTGGAGGGTGCCTATGCCTGGGATGTGGATGGCAACCGCTATGTGGATTACATCGGCAGTTGGGGGCCAGCGATTGTGGGCCATGCCCATCCCGAAGTAATCGAGGCCTTGCATCAAGCTTTGGGCAAAGGCACCAGCTTTGGAGCCCCCTGTGCCCTCGAAAATCAGCTGGCGGAGATGGTGATCGCGGCAGTTCCCAGCGTGGAGATGGTGCGGTTTGTCAATTCCGGCACTGAAGCCTGTATGTCGGTATTGCGGCTGATGCGGGCCTACACTCAGCGGGACAAAATCATCAAGTTTGAGGGCTGCTACCACGGCCATGCGGATATGTTCTTGGTCAAAGCTGGATCGGGAGTAGCCACCTTGGGCCTGCCCGATTCGCCAGGAGTGCCCAAGGCCACCACCAGTACCACGCTCACGGCTCCTTACAACGATCTAGATGCGGTCAAAGCACTGTTTGAGGCCAATCCTGACTCCATTGCGGGGGTAATCCTGGAGCCTGTGGTGGGCAATTCTGGCTTTATTCCACCGGATCCGGGCTTCCTACAAGGCTTGCGGGATCTAACCCAACAGTATGGATCCCTGTTGGTGTTTGACGAGGTGATGACGGGCTTCCGCATTGCCTATGGCGGTGCCCAGGCCAAATTTGGCATCACCCCTGATTTGACCACCCTCGGTAAAGTGATTGGGGGCGGTCTGCCGGTGGGAGCTTATGGCGGTCGCCAAGACATCATGTCGATGGTGGCTCCGGCTGGGCCGATGTATCAAGCGGGAACTTTGTCGGGCAATCCTCTGGCCATGACAGCAGGGATCAAAACGCTGGAGATTTTGCAGCGACCCGGCACCTACGAGTATCTGGATCAGCTGACGACCAAACTGGCCTCCGGTCTGTTGAGCATTGCAGCAGAAACGGGACATGCAGCCTGCGGGGGGCAGATCAGCGCCATGTTTGGCTTTTTCTTTACGGCGGGGCCTGTTCATAACTTTGAGGATGCCAAGACCTCAGACAAGGACAAATTCAGCCACTTCCATCGGGGCATGTTGGAGCAGGGGGTCTATTTGGCACCCTCTCAATTTGAGGCGGGCTTCACATCGATGGCGCATACCGACGAGGATGTGGCCTTTACGCTGGATGCGGCCCGTACCGTGCTGACCAAGCTGGGATCCTGACTGTCTCAGGAAAGCTACTGGTGGGCAGATCTACAGAGGTAAACCGATGCTCCTATCGACGCCAGCAATGGGGATGATGGGGCTACACTCAGGCAGGGATCAATATGAGATCAAAAACCAGTCTTGCCTAGGCATAGGGGGGCTGGGACGATAACTTTTATCCTCTGGTCTATGCTCTGATGGGAGCAATGCTCTCTATTGGCAGCAGCCAGTCTGTTCTTTGCCGTAGCAGATTGTGGGATCCCATTTGCCACGCCGATTAACCATGCCAAGCCCACGACGGTATTCCTTGGGGTACTCGTCTAGACGGGCTTTGGGCAGTGGCGGGCAGTGGTGGGGAAGATCCCTGTTGGGAACCGCTTGTTTGGTGTTATGGGTGTTGCGGTTGCGGCTGGGGGTGCTGTGGCCGGAGGGCTATGCCCATTGGTGGCGGGCCACGCAGGTTTTGCCCGTGGGTATCGATCCGGCTCGGGGACTGTATCCGGCAGAGCTGCCCGCCTACACCTGGTTAAACCGGACACTATTACATGGGTTCACCCCAGGGATCCCGGCCCTGTCGGTCTTGCAAGGATTGACGGTATTCTTTAGCCTGTTGATCTTGATCTGGTGCTGGAGCCGGGGTAACGGCTGGAGCGCTGGACTGTGGGCACTAAGCCCGTGGCTGATGGATTGGGGTTTGGATCCCAATGGTGAGATCATCGCGGCCTTTTTCTTGCTGCTGGCGGTGGGAGCTGGGTTCCCATGGCGATTTGGCTGGTTAGCTCTAGCCTGTGCCTTTAGCCCCTATGCGTGGCCGTTTGCCATCCTCTTGGCAGGACTGTGGTCGAGCCAACAGTGGCATCGCTATCGGCTGCGGGGGATCCTGGTGGTGGCCGCTAGCATCGGGCTGGGCTGGTTCAGCATTTGGGATCAGATGGGCTTGGTCAGCTTTCCGGCCAACCAGAATCGACTGGAAGGACTGGCCCCGCTGATGTTGACCCTGGGGCTGGCACTGGTGCGGCTCTGCTGGCCGTGGACACAGCGACAACAGGCGGTGATTGCGTTGGCGGTGGCCCCGATCCTCCTGATGCGGGTGCTAATGGGGCTGGGGGATCCCTTGCAATGGACAGAAACCACGCGTCTGGGTCTGGTGGCCTTGCCACTGCTCTGTTATGTGGCGGGCGGGGTATTGGCCGAAATTCCCACGCGGGGGTGGCAGCAATCCTTGGGCTGTCTGCTGCTGGTCGGCACGATGGCACTCACCCTGCAACGGTGGCCTTTGTGGATCCAACAGACCACTCTGAATCAGGATCTACAGCAGGTGGCTATACAAGTGGCGGATCAGGTCAAGCCCACCGATGTGATTGGAGATGAGGCTCAGGGATCCCTGGCTTTGGTGGATAGTGCCCCACTAGTCTACTATTCGGGCTTGCCGGTGGAGGGGGTGCTGGGATCCGGTGCTCTAGAACTGTTGTATGGGGATCCTTTGCCAGAGCAGGTGAGATGGCTGGTGATTAACCGCTCCGATCTGTGGACGGGATCCCAATCGCCGCTCTTACAACGCTATGGGGAGTTCGCCGTTCAAAATCGTCTTTTACAGTGGCAACTGATCAATACCCCTGAGGATGCCTCTGCCTTTGTCAACCTGACTAGGCAAGCCCACGTGCGGGTATGGCAGCGGAAAGCAGGGATAGAAAGCCCCTAAGTCAGTGTCAGCCAGGAGGAGGGTTGCCTGAGTTGCTGCCGAAGTACAGTTGTCATCCCGACAAAGAATGTCACAATCAAGTCAAATTAACAGGAGAAGGCTGTGTCAACTGCCAACGCTGGGAATGTCGCCACCCTGAATACGGGCCTGCCGGGGGTGCGCTGGATCCAAAAAGCCATCCGAGATCAGCTCAATGTTGATGTGGAGATCAGTTCTCAGGAGGTCTTGCGGGGCAAGATCCGCTGGCAGGATCCCGAGTGTCTCTGCTTGATAGACAACGAGGGCAAAGAGTGGATCATCTGGCGGCAGGCTCTTGTCTATATCCGGGCTCAGGGTCAAGGAGAGATTTTGCCCTAGATTTTCAGTCTTAAGCATGAGAGCTGATCAAGCCTTAAACGGCTGCATCACTAGCCTAGTCGCCAGCCAAAAGCCTAAGGCTAAGAGGAGGCTGACCCCCATCAGGGCCACCAGAACAGTAGTGTAATTGCCGCTCAGGGTCCACAGCAGCGCCGCTCCAACGGGAGCCAAGGCACGGGCAATCGTACTGGGGGCCATCAACAACCCATTCAGGGATCCATAGGCTTCGCGACTCAACATCTCCGGTACCACCATGCCCCGCACGATGGTCATCACCCCATTGGTGGCCCCAAACAGAACGGCTAAGCCTGCCAAAATGCCCACCTGAGCAGGCAACAGAGCGATTCCCACAAACACCAATGGAAAGATAGCCACCGTGATCGATCCAATCCCTTTGATAGAGGTTCTGCCTGCCAGGATCCAGAGGGCCACACGCCCCGCCACCTGAGCTGGGCCAAAACAGGCCATCACCCACACCACATGCTGGGTGGAAAGGCCCCGCTCCAACAGCATGGGATAAAAGTGAAAGGTAAAGCCCGCTGACATAGCGGCATAAGCCACAAAGGCAATCACCAATGACCAAAACACAGGATTGCGCAAGGCCCAAGCTACCGCTTGACTCTGCACGGATCCTTTCTTTGCCTCGATTTGGACATCTCGAGCGGGCCGGATCGCGGTGCCATAGAGGATCCCACACAGGACACTATTGATCAGCCCCAGGACAACCAACGTATCGCGCCAGCCCATATGATCTAGCAAAACCTGAATCAGGGGCACAAAAACGGTACTGGCAAAGCCCCCAAACAGGGTCAGAGCCGTGATGCCAGGTCGAGCTTGCTGGGATCCCACCCTACGGACGATGACCGCAAACACCGGATCATAGAGGGTGGCGGCTTGCAAACAGCCAATGCCAGCAAACAGGGCATAAAAGACCCAGAGACTCGATACCTGCGACCAGCCGATCAGCAGTAGCCCCGCCACCACAGATCCTCCAGCCATGACACTGCGTCCATAACCTCGGTCAATAGCAGCTCCCACTGGATAGGAGGCCAAAGCAGACAACAGCAAACCCAGAGTCACCGCCCCATAAACCTGATCACGGGGCCAACCCAGATCGGATCCCATTGCCTCCGCCAACAAAGGAAAGCTGTAGTACAGGGATCCCCACGAACAGATCTGAGCAATGCCCAAGCCCGTGATAAATCCGACATCAAGCGGCAGTATGGGATCCCTGGGTGTGATCAGCGTGTCTTGATCGTTCTCTGACTGTTCTAAGCACCTCTGATCTGTCACTCAAGTCTCCTGATCATTGCAATGCAATGGTTGTGATGAAAAGTCAAATCTGGCTACCCATTCAAACTGATTTTGTAGCAGTAGCCCCGATGGATTGAGCCAGGATAGATTGCGCTTGTTTTTCAGTTTCGGCTTTGCGTTCGCTGTAGCGGTCGGTGAGATAATCCACCTTTTCTCGCAAGATTAGCGTCACTTTGTAGAGTTCTTCCATCACATCCATAACCCGATCCCGATAGGGGGACTCCTTCATGGTGCCATCTTCGTTAAATTCTTGATAGGCTTTGGCCACCGAGGACTGATTGGGGATCGTGAACATACGCATCCAGCGGCCAAGCACCCGCAACGTGTTGACCGCATTAAAAGACTGGGATCCCCCAGATACCTGCATCACCGCCAAGGTTTTGCCCTGGGTGGGACGAATAGCCCCAATACTGAGCGGGATCCAATCAATCTGCATCTTCATCAACCCGCTGACATTGCCATGCATTTCAGGACTCGACCACACCTGACCTTCTGACCACATCACCAGCTCTCGCAGTTCCTGAACTTTAGGATGGGTGTCGGGCACACTAGCGGGCAAGGGTAAATCGTGAGGATGAAAAAAGCGAACCTCTGCCCCCATAGCCTCAATCATTCGAGCCGCTTCTTCTGCCAATAAACGACTATAGGAACGTTCCCGCAGGGATCCATAGAGAAATAAGATTCGGGGCTTGTGCTCAAACGACATAAGGCCAACTCTCAACGACAGAAACGCAATAAAATCTCATTGTTCTGGATCTCAATCAGCAGCAGCCATCTTGATCAAAGGCTTGATCGAGGGATCCCTGAACTAAGTCTTGACAGGCCAACAAATGGTCTGTGATCTCCATCCAAGCTGCCACCGCCACCTTGAAAGCTTGGCGACCCTTAGCAGTCAGGGTATAAACCTTGCGTTGGCGACCGGACACCACCTGTTCTACAGAGGTGAGATAGCCTCCCTCTTCGTAATCCCGCAAAACGGGGTAGATGGTGCCCTCGGTGGGAGAACAGCAACCCTGGGTGAGGCGCTCCACTTCGCGGGCAATGTCGTAGCCGTGCATGGGCTGTTGGTGCAACACTCGCAAAATGAAGAACTTGGACAAGCTCATCTTGATGGTGCCATTCCAATAGGCTCGGCTGAGATAGTCCGACATCAGACGGGATCCCATAGAACACCTTTTCACTATACCCATAGAACATCTAGGCATCAATAGACAAGGCATTAAAGCAAAAGGTATTGAGAGAAGAACACACAGAACCCATACCAGCGGGATCCCTAGAGCCGCTAAACTGGGATGCAATCCTGAACTCAGTCTTGCGCGCTCATGGCCACCATCAACGACAACTACCTCAAGCTCAAAGCAGGCTATCTATTTCCTGAGATTGCCCGCCGGGTGAGAACCTTTGCTGAAGCCCATCCCGACGCTCCCATCATCAAGTTGGGAATTGGCGATGTGACCGAGCCGTTGCCCCAAGCCTGCCGCGATGCCATGAGCAAAGCCGTCGATGAGATGGGGGATCGAGCCACCTTTCAGGGCTATGGCCCCGAACAAGGTTACGGCTGGTTGCGAGAAAAGATTGCTGCCCACGATTTTCAAGCCCGTGGCTGCGATGTCGATGCCAGCGAGATTTTTATCTCAGATGGATCCAAATGTGATTGCGGCAATATCTTGGACATTTTTGGGGATGACAATTCCATTGCTGTCACGGATCCCGTCTATCCGGTTTATGTGGATACCAACGTGATGGCGGGGCACACCGGAGAGGTGGGCGAGGATGGCAAATATGAGGGCTTGGTTTATCTGCCCATCTCAGCCGAGAACAACTTTACTGCCGAGATTCCCAGCCAAAAGGTAGACCTGATCTATCTCTGTTTCCCCAATAATCCCACCGGAGCCACCGCCAGCAAGGAGCATCTGCAAGCCTGGGTCAACTATGCCCGTCAGCACGGATCGATCATTTTGTTTGATGCGGCTTATGAGGCTTTCATCACTGACCCAGGGATCCCTCATTCGATCTACGAAATCGAAGGGGCGCGGGACTGTGCGATTGAGTTCCGCTCTTTCTCCAAAAATGCCGGATTTACGGGCACCCGCTGCGCTCTGACGGTTGTGCCCAAGTCCCTCAAGGGCAAGACTTCCACAGGTGAAGCTGTGGATATTTGGAGTCTGTGGAACCGTCGCCAGTCCACCAAGTTTAATGGGGTCTCCTATATTGTGCAGCGGGGAGCTGAGGCGGTTTACTCGGCTGAAGGGCAGGCTCAGATCAAAGGCTTAATCAGTTTTTATCTGGAAAATGCTCGGATCATTCGCGAACAATTGACTCAAGCGGGCATCGCTGTCTATGGCGGCATCAACGCGCCCTATGTGTGGGTCAAAGCTCCCAATGGGCTGAGCAGTTGGGACTTCTTTGATAAGTTGCTGCAAAGCTGTTTTGTGGTGGGCACCCCTGGATCCGGTTTTGGGGCGGCTGGCGAGGGTTATTTCCGCATTTCGGCCTTCAATAGTCGGGCCAATGTGGAAGAGGCCATGAGCCGCATCACCCAGACGTTTGCCTCGTAAAGATTTTCATAGAACCTGCTTGTACAGTAGTCAGCGGAAAGCCTGATATTGAGTTTCTGCTGCTACTTGTCGCTTCATCGCTAGGGGAGTACGAAAAGCCTTGATCACCTCTCTCCCCCTCTCCTTTGGGTGCCGCTTGTTGTGCAATAAGATAAAGAG
>JBHJNR010000182.1:0-9122 GCA_050330615.1 Cyanophyceae cyanobacterium | reverse complement strand
CCTCACCCCAGGCGGGGATCCCATCACCCTCACTGTCTTTGTCACGACTCCTGAAGATGCCGCCTCAGTTGATAGCGATATCGTGCTGCTGCAAGATTTATCCGGCAGTTTCTCCGATGATATTTCTGTCTTGCAATCTATTGCCCCTGATGTCGTCTCGGCTTTCCCGCAAGCCTGTTTTGGGGTCAGCTCCTTTGTAGACAAACCCATTGAGCCGTTTGGGGATCCAGATAGTGGTGACTATGTCTATCGCACCGACTTGCCAGTCGCTTGTGATGCCAATGGCTTTATTTCCACCATCAATGGATTAGAAACCTATTTTGGCGGAGATTTTCCCGAAGCCCAGCTGGAAGCTTTGATGCAATTGGGTCTGCGTCCTGAGGTTGGCTTCAGAACTGGATCCCGGCATATTGCCCTTTTGACCACCGATGCTCCCTTTCACCAAGCAGGGGCTTTCCCAGAAACCTCCTCTAACAATGGGGATGCCATCTTAGACGGGGATCCCCCCGGCACCGGAGAAGATTACCCTTCAGTGGCGCAAGCCCGAGCGGCCATAACCAATGCCAATGTGCTGCCCATCTTCTTGGTGACGGCGGGCAATGAGTCCACCTATGAGGGCTTGGCAAGTCAACTGGGGGTAGGAGCAGTGGTGCAACTGACCTCCAACAGTTCCAATCTGATTGAGGCACTTAGGGTGGGGCTAGAGCAAGTTAACCGTGATTTGACCATCGTGGTGTTAGAAGACCAGTTTGGGTATGTGCAAAGCGTCACGCCTAATCGGTTTGAGCAGGTGGATCCCGGTGCGACAGTGAGCTTTGAGGTAACCTTGCAGGCGGGGGCAGGAGCAACAGACAATGACCGGGTGGTAATCCGGATTGTGGGCACTGGGGACTTGATCATTGATGTGGATATCCGCAACTAAGTGAAAGTCCGTCTGAAAATAGGTCAACAATCCCCGCTGTGCTCACCCAGACAACGCCAATGGCTGAATCAGAGTTCCTTCGAGCCTTAGACCTTTGCGATCCTGTCATCACCCTCTACACTTATGAAGACTTCAAGCTCGTCACGCAAGGGCTATTCCCTTTACAAGGCACTCTCATGGAAGAAGGAATCAACTCCACCACTCAGTTGCTACTCAAGCGCAACATTCCCGTCAAGGTGATCGTCACCTCCCTGTGGAAAACGGAAATGCAGGAGCAATTGCAGCGTCAGGTACAGACCATCGACACCCAAATGCAGCAGCTTGAGTTTCAGGGCAAGCGGGCCATCGCCGAAATCGAGAAGCAGACCATCCAGCCCGCTGGCCCTCAAGCCAACCAACAGATCGAAGCGGTCAAGAGCCAGGTCAACGACCAAAAAATCAAGCTCCTCGATCAAAAGAATCGCCTCCTGCAACAGCTCAGCCAAGTGGCCAACCTGGAGATCAGCCAGGAAGTGGTGCAAGGCAATGTGGAGAGCTTCTTCCGGGTACAGCAGGGAGACAACCTGGTGCAAAAGATGCAAGTGGAAATCTTGCTAGAAGACGGCATCATCAAAGAGATCCGGGGCAACGCCTGATCCCTTTTATCTCTGGGATAGCCCCTGCGATATAGCTCTCGGGATCCCCAAGCTACCGGGATCCCAGGCAGGGCGTCCCAGACGGATATCTGACGGCGGTGCATCCATCACCTTGTGGGGGAGAATAGGATTTGACTAGCTCTCTTTTGGATGACCTCTACTGCTGATGTCAGACTCTACATGGTTGGGTGAGTTTTCGGACGAGATAAATCTGCCCGATTGGGTGATCAATTCCTCTCAGCGCCGTCGTCTCAAGGCTTTTTTTGTCTTGGCGGTGGTATGGGGATTTGTGGCGCTTCTGCATTTGATTCCAGTCACCCGCTGGACAGTCACTGGCTTTGCCACCCTGGTGGCGATTCATGCCAGCCGCATTGTGGCAGCTCCGATTCAACCGTTGCCGCCCCCCCTGACCTTACAGACCGACCAGAGGGATCCCGCTCAGCCTGATTCAGCCTCGGGATCCCGGTTGCCCAAGGTCTCGATCTTGGTGCCCGCCAAAAATGAGAGCAAGGTTTTGCCCCATCTGTTGGATAGCCTCGCCCAAGTGGATTACCCCGATGACCATTTGGATGTCTGGGTGATCGACGATGCCAGTACCGATGAAACCCCTACCTTCCTGGCCGCTCGTCAGCAGCTCATGCCCACCCTACATGTCCATCGCCGAGCCGAGGGATCCGGAGGGGGCAAATCCGGTGCCCTCAATGAGGTTCTGCCCCTGACCCAAGGGGAAATCATCCTGGTTTGCGATGCCGATGCCGGGATCCCGGTAGATTTTTTGCGCCAGACCTTGCCCCTCTTTGCCCCTCAACCCAATGCCTCTAGCCGTGTGGGGGCGGTTCAAGTTCGCAAGGCGGTGGTCAATGCCGATCACAATCTTTGGACTCGCCGCCAAGCTGCCGAAATGGTCTGGGATGCCCGTCTCCAATCTGGCAAAGTGGCCATCGGTGGTATTGGGGAGCTACGGGGGAATGGTCAACTGGTGCGGCGAGATGTGCTGGATAAGTGTGGCGGCTGGAATGAAGCCACCATCACCGATGATCTGGACTTGACCCTGAGGCTGCACCTGACCGGGGTGGATATTGCCTGCACCCCCACAGTCACCATCGAAGAGGAGGCGGTCACCACCTGGGCGGGCCTCTGGCGACAGCGCAGCCGGTGGGCCGAAGGGGGCTACCAACGCTATCTCGACTACTGGCCGGGGATCCTCAGCAATCAGATGGGCAGCGCCAAAACCCTCGATCTGCTGGTCTTTTTTGGGGTGCAATATCTCTTGCCGATGGCGGTTTTGCCCGATCTGCTCTGGACGCTGACCACCACCCAGTCTTCTGCTCTCTTACCGATGGGGATTGTTTTCACCGCCATCTCCTGGATGGGGTTTTATAGCAGCCTGCGGCAGATCCAAAAATTGCAGGGCTGGCCACTCTGGAGAGAAAGCCTGACCAGTGTGATCTATATGATGCATTGGCTTCCGGTGATGGCTGTCGTTACGGCGCGCATGTGCGTCCAACCGAAGCGGTTGCGCTGGGTCAAAACCATCCACCATGGACGGGCCTAAGGCTTAATTTCTCAAGGGGTGTGGCCATAGGTGGGCTAATTCCTTTCCATAAGCTGCTCCGGAGCAGGTGAGATGGGGCTAACCCTCTTGATGTTCCATTCGCTGTTCCTCTTTGCCACAAAACTCCTAGGGTGAAATACCGTGCAGAGCAGATCTTTAGTCTTGGGCACCTGCCCTGTTGTCATCTTCACGGTTCTGTCTCTCGCTTGGTCAGCGCCGGGTTGGCCAGAGGCTGGGGTCACTCTGGGGGATTCACCCAGTGCTGATGCGGTGGCGCTTTATCCCGATGGGATGGACTTGGCCCTGGCCGATCTGCCTGACCATGTGGAGACCATCTTGCAATCCAGCGGTCTGCCGGGGCTGGCGGTGGCGGTGGTACATGAGGGCGAGACGGTCTTTGCGCAAGGCTTTGGGACGCGGGATGGTGTGAACCCTGTCACCCCAGAGACAGTATTCCAGATTGCTTCGTTGTCAAAACCGCTGGCCGCTACTGTCGCCGCCATTCAAGTCAGCGAGGGTCAAATCTCCTGGCAGGATCCCGTGGTGGATCATCTGGAGGGGTTTGAACTCTCGGATCCCTATGTGACGGAACAGGTGACAATTGGGGACTTTTTTGCCCACCGCAGCGGCTTGCCCATGGCGGCTGGCGATGAGTTAGAGGATCTGGGCTTTGCCCGTGCCAAGATCATCGAGCGACTGGCCCTGATGCCATTGGATCCCTTTCGGAGCACCTATCACTACGCCAACTACGGCATCACCATTGGGGCCGAAGCCGTGGCCAGTGCTGCTGAGATGGATTGGGAGACGCTCTCAGACACTGTCCTCTATCAGCCCTTGGGCATGACCTCCACCAGTTCGCGGCGGGCCGACTTTTTGGAGCAAGAGAATAGAGCCATATTGCACACCTATGAAAATGGCGTGTTTGAAGCTCTCTATGAACGGGATCCCGATCCTCAATCCCCTGCTGGGGGCGTTTCTTCGTCAGTGGTGGATATGGCCGAGTGGATGAAACTGATCTTGGCAGAGGGGGTCTATGAGGGTGAGCCGCTCGTGGATCCCGCAGCTCTGTTGCCCGCGTTGACACCCCAATCGGTCAGTACCCGTAGCCGTCAGGTTGAGGCCCGGTCTGGCTTCTATGGTTATGGCTTTGGGGTGGGTGTCACCACCAGCGGACGTACCACCCTGAGCCACTCCGGAGCCTTTGCCTTGGGAGCCGCCACCCATGTGCATTTCTTGCCATCTGCTGACCTGGCCATTATTGTCCTGACCAACGGGGGGCCAATCGGGATCCCTGAAGCCGTCGCGGCCCAGTTTATGGACATTGTCCAATTTGGCAGCGCCACCCGCGATTGGTCGGCAGGCTATGCCCAAGCGATGAGCCCCCTTTACGCTCCTGCCGGAGATCTAGCGGGTGAAACCGCTCCTGAGGATCCAGAGCCGCCCCTCTCCCTCGATGCCTATACGGGCCTCTACCAAAATGAGTATTACGATCAAGTAGAGGTCAAGATCCTCGATGATGCCCTAGTGCTGGTCTTGGGGCCTGGGCAGATCCTGTTCCCACTCGACTCGTGGGATGGCCACCAGTTTGCCATCAGCCCCAGCAACGAAAATGCACCCGCTGGCACCCGATCCTCTGTTCTCTTTGCGGTTGAAGATGAGCAGACCACTGGCTTTGTGGTGCCGTTTTGGGACACTCATGGCCTCGGCACTTGGGCAAGGTAGCGGGCTACTAGAGGGGCATGATCTGATCAATAGAGCTGTATCCCCTAGCAGTTCCATACCTCGGGATTGCCCTCAAGTCTCTTCGCCCAGGCAACCTTTATACAGCCAGGGATCCATGCTACGATTCAGCAAATGACAATAATTCTTAGCTAGCAACCATGCCTACTTTGGACGGGGCTGCCCCTTCTTCGCTATTGACCCTGAAGGGCATCACCAAGCACTATCAACCCACAGAGGCTCCCGCCCTCAACGGCATCGATCTAGAACTGGCCACAGGAGAAATCTTGGGGCTGCTGGGGCCTTCTGGTTGCGGCAAGACTACTCTCTTGCGGGTGGTGGCAGGCTTTGAGCGGCATCAGCAGGGAACCGTGCAGTTGGGGGGACAGCTGGTTTCTGGGGCAGGAACCTGGATCCCGCCTGAGAAAAGAGGCATTGGTCTGGTGTTCCAAGACTTTGCCCTCTTTCCTCACCTGACGGTGATGGAGAATGTGCAATTTGGTCTCAAAAAGACCTCGGGATCCCGGCGGCGATTCTTTGGGTTACAGTCCACAACCCCTAGTGGGCAACTCACCGAGCCGCAAATCCGGCAGCGGGCTACAGAGGTTTTAGAGCTGGTGGGATTGAAGGACTTTGGCCATCGTTATCCCCATGAATTATCAGGAGGACAACAGCAGCGGGTGGCTTTGGCACGGGCTTTGGCTCCCCGACCTGCCCTGATTTTGCTGGATGAGCCCCTCAGTAACTTGGATGTGCAAGTGCGGTTCTATCTGCGCAACCAGATTCGCTCCATCCTCAAAGCCACCCAGACCTCGGCCCTATTTGTCACCCATGACCAAGAAGAAGCCCTGGTGGTTTCAGATCGGGTGGCGGTGATGCGCAAGGGGATGATCGAGCAGTTGGGTACCCCTGAGGAGATCTACAGTTCTCCAGCCACTCGGTTTGTGGCGGAATTTGTCACCCAAGCCAATTTTGTCCCAGCTCAGCGGCAGGGAGAGGGCTGGCTGACCGAGATGGGATCCCTGTTATCCCATGATGTGGTGGCCCAAGGCTCCCCTCATCTCCCGGCGGGAGAGCTGATGATTCGCCAAGAGGATCTGCGGGTGGACTTGGATCCCGAGGGATCCGCCTGGGTGAAGGATTGCCAGTTTTTGGGTCGAGAGTATCGCTATTGCCTGGAAAGCTCGACCGGCCAGACTTTTCATGCCCTCAGTGATCACAAGGTGCCCCTGGGCAGTCGCGTCCGGGTGGGTTTGGCTGATCAGTCCTACCGCGTGTTTTCGTCGCCTGAGTCACCCGCCCCCATCCGCACGATGCCGGGATCCCGCCCGTGGCCGCGCCCCCAACCCTCTCTGAACCAGTCTGCTTGAGCCCAGCCTCAGGATCTCAGCAAGAGCTAATCCCCCAATAATTCCTACTCCCCCATTACTCGCTAATCCAAGGACTCGCTGCGAATCCGGGGATCCACCCATTGCAGCAGCAGATCCGCCAACAGATTACCCAGCATCAACATGACGGATCCCAGCAGCAGGCTAGCCATCACCACGTTGACATCAAAATTCAAGACGGCATCCAGGATCAGCTTGCCCAGCCCCGGCCAATTGAAGAAAAACTCGGCAATAAAGGATCCACTCAAGAGGCTGGCAAACTCAAATCCCAAGATGGTCACCAAGGGATTAATGGCATTGCGGAGGGCATGTAACCCCACCACCCGCCACTCCGGCAGACCCCGTGCCCTGGCCGATTGAATATAGTCCTGCTTCATCACATCCAAAAAGCTGCCCCTTGTGATCCGCTGCAAGCCCGCAAAGCTGGTGATGCTCAGTACCAAGGTGGGCAATAGCAAATGCCGCAACAGATCCCAAATCTTGGCCCCCAGCGGCAAACTATCAAAGTCGATGCTGGTCATGCCCCCCACCGGCAACCAGCCCACGTTCTGGGCCACGATCAGCAGCAGGATGGCCAACACAAAGCTGGGCATCGCCTGCCCCCCATAACTCAAAAACCGCAGGATCCGATCCAACCAGGTATTTTGTCGCACCGCCGCCACCATGCCAAGGGGAACCGCGATCAGCCAGGTCAAAATCACCGCCGCCATCGCCAACATCAGGGTGGCACCCGCCCGCGAGAGCAACAGCCGTAACACCGGGATCCGATAGGTATAGCTGAGGCCAAAGTCTCCCCGCAGCAGATTGCTCAGCCAGATGAAATACTGTTGCCAGACGGGGCGATCAAGCCCCAATCGAGCCGCCTCTTGGTCAATAAAATCTGCCCCCACCGTTGGATCCAGCCGCAATTGATCCAAAAAATCCCCTGGGGCCAGCTGGAGCAAGAAAAAACTCAACAGCGAGATCAGCAGCAAGGTTGGGATCCCTTGCAGGGCACGTCTGAGGATCAATCCCCAGGAGCGGGGCACCTTCGACCACAGCCCGGTGGGAGCAGGAGGGGGATCTGATGGCAAGGGGGGGAAAGAGGAGGTCACGGCACCAAGGTTGAGCGTGGTACGAAGGGATCCCGAGAAACGTAGGAGTAGAGCCTGAAATCAGGTTAAGGTCTTACCCAGTCCGTCATCGCCCCATCTGTCTTGGTAGTCTAGCAGTGGCGTGGATTGGAGCCTATCCAGTGACCCTGACGAAAGCCAAGCAATCTAAGGGATCCCTGATGACTCACGGCTGATGCATACACCTGTCATACGGGATCCCGATGGACTACTTCTTTTCTCTCACCCCTTTGGAACTGATGTGGATCACCATTGGGGTTATCGTCACCATTTTGGGCACCTTGGTACAGGTGGCGATTCCGGGGCTGGCAGGAACCGACTATTTCTTTTCTCTCCAATTGGGGGGGCTATTGCTCTCCGCTTGCTTGGGGGGGGCCAAAGTGGGGTTCTTGACGCCCTTGCTCTATTTGGGACTGGGACTGGCGGGGGTGCAGGTTTTTAGCCAGGGAGGCGGGCCAGGCTATGTGCAAGAACCCGCTTTTGGCTACTTGGTGGGTTTTATCCCGGCGGGATGGATCTGTGGATCCCTGGCCTTTCGGTTGATGCCAGTGGTAGAACCAGTCTCGACCGCCCGCCGCCGCCGTTCTCGTGCGCCCCAGTGGCAGCTCCGCCCCAGTAACCTCAAAGATCTCCTGTCGGGATCCCTGTGTGGATTAATGGTGATCCACGGCATCGGCATCACCTATCTAGTGCTGCGAGTATTGTGGGGGCATAGCTTTTGGGATGTGGTGTGGTTGTATTCGGTCTATCCCCTGCTGGGACAGTTGATTGTGCTGATGGCCACCTGTGTGGTGTCGTTGATTCTGCGGCGACTATTGTTGACCTAAGGGATCCCGTTCCTGTTCCCGCCATCTCTTGTGAAAAGAATGTATGGAGTCTGATAAAAAACTGCGGCCCAAACGACGGATCCCACCCAAAATAGTAGCTATCCCGCTCACCTGTTACATCGTCCCTATGGATTGCTGTCATGGATGCCTCAACCCTGCTCAATAACCGCTACCGCGTGCTCCATGTTTTGGGGGAAGGAGGATTTGGCGAAACTTTTTTGGCCGAAGATACCCACCTACCCTCCAAACGCCGCTGTGTGATCAAGCAGTTAAAGCCCGCCATGCTGCTCAACACCCCCATCGTGCAGGAGCTGTTTGAGCGGGAGGCCGCCATCCTAGAAGCCTTGGGGGAAAATAATCCCCAGATTCCCCGCCTGTTTGCCTATTTTGCCGAAGCGGAGCGGTTCTACCTGGTTCAAGAACATATCGATGGCCAAAATCTGCGCCAAAAGCTGAAAAAACAGGGATCCTTTAGCGAAGCGGAGGTGAAGCGACTCTTGATCAGCCTGCTGCCGGTGGTGGCTTTTATTCATAACCAGCGGATCATCCACCGCGACATCAAGCCTGACAACATCATGCTTCGCACCGAGAATCAACAGCCGGTGCTGATCGATTTTGGGGTGGTGAAAGAGGTGATGGGCACCGTGATCAACTCACAGGGCAATTTGACCCAGACGATGGTGGTGGGATCCCCTGGGTATATGTCCCCCGAACAGGCGGCGGGTCGGCCCACTTTTGCCAGCGATCTGTTCAGCTTGGGACTGACGGCGATCCAACTGCTGACCAATCAGGATCCCCAGCGCATGGTGGATCTGCGCACGGGCGATATCGATTGGCATCCCTATGCCCCTCAGGTCAGCCCTACTCTCAAACGCATCTTGGATCGGGCCATTTCTACCCAGGCGGCTGGCCGCTATCTGGCTGCCGAAGAGATGCTAGCGGATATGCAGAAAGCTGAAGGGGT
>JBHJNR010000181.1:0-10504 GCA_050330615.1 Cyanophyceae cyanobacterium | reverse complement strand
CGAATCCATCGCCCGCCACCAATGCCCGCTTGGAGGTGACTCTGGATCGGGATGGCCAGCGCACCATTCAGGCGGATCCCAATGGTCTAACCATTAGCCCATGAGTAGGTCACTTAGCTTGTTTGCTGATTATTAGCTGTGATAGCTTTCATCCCTATTTTTCCGAGCGGGGAGTCAAGCTGTTACCTGAGATCTTATTGAGAGGGGGGAAGCAGACCTTGCCGAAAAATTCGTTGGGTGGCTTCCTGCATATACTTTTGGATCCACCCCGATTGTTTGACCTGTTGGGCTTGATGTTTGACCACCCCTTGGATGCCGCCCTCTCCCCAAGATTGGTTACGCTCGAAGTACTCGATGAAACTCTTGCCCGCGATCCGGGTCAGATAGCCTGCACTGGCAGCTTGGATAGGAGCTGTGACCAAGAATCCCACCACTGTTACCTCCGCCATCGCCGTCAGGATCCCAGTGCTCACTTGAATAGCCCCCTCCACAAGGCCCAAACTAGCCAGGGTTTTGGCCAACGAATAGGCCAGTTCTCGACCCTGCTGAAGATTCATCTGGCAGCCATAGACGCTACCAATTTCCACCACCATCTGGGCATTGATGGCCGCAATAGCCAATAAATCTACCACCGGAATCGGGTTGGCAAAGACCACCGCCGTTACCACCCATTGGATTCGATCCACTACCTTTTCCGCCTGTTGGCGCAATTGGGCGGCAATGATGCGGCGAGTTTCAGACCCCAACTGAAGCGATTGCAACAGGGCATTATCCAGCGCTAACGATGGCCCCTCGGCGTACAAAATCGCCTGCACCCGATCCCGTAGGGATCCCACTTGAGGGGTGGGGCGCACCGATTGCCCTTTTAGCAGTACTGGATCGGGGCGAGCCGTCACCGCCAACACATCTTCATAGGCGATGGTGCTGCGCACCCGATCCCGGAGCCGAGCCAATAACATCTCCACCTCGGCAGGGGTGTAACGGTCGGTCTTATTGAGCACCAACAGCGCCCGTTTGCCCAAACCTGCTAACTCCAGCAAGGGAGCATACTCTGACTGCCGCAGATCCCCATCGGTGACCAGCAGGATCAGATCAGCAGATTCTGCCTCAGCTCGGGCTGCCAATTCTCGCTGTACTCCAGCCGTGCCAATCTCCAGGATGCCCGGACTATCAACAATCTCCACCGGCTCTGGGATCCCTGGCAAGGGCCAGCGATAGAGGGCAGTGGCGGTGGTGGTTCCCAAGCTGGCTCCCACTTCCCCCACCTGTTGTCCCAGCAGAGCATTAACCAGCGAGGTTTTGCCCGCCGAGCCTGTGCCAAATACCACTACCTTGAGGCTGGGTTGGGCCAAGGTTTGAGCCAGGCGAGCTGAGCGTTCCGCAATGAGACGGCGGGCCACCTCATCTTGGATCTGATGGGCCTGAGCCTCCAGTTGAGCCAAGGTTTCGCGGGCCAGGGTGGCCTTTCCCTCCGCTGTCTGGGGGAGAATCGGACGGACGGGCGGTGCAGGGGGTGGCTCCCGGCGCAGAAAGTAGTAGAGAGTCGCCCCCACCAGGAGCACCAGCACCACCACCACGATACCCACCAACAGGGATCCCAAGATGGGAGTAGCTGACACTGCCCGATAGAGTTCCAAAAATGAGTTGATCAGCCAGACCAGCAAACCGCTCAAAAAAGCCACTAGCCCCAGCACCAGCAGCCAACGCAGATATGACTTAGGCATTACTGTCGACCATCCATCCCAAAAAGCCACGATCCTGACTGGATCCTACAAGGGGATCCCAGTGGCTTGTGCAGGAAACTTAGGCTTGCTTACCCCATCCATTATCGGCAAACTCTTAACTTGAGGGGTCAAAATCACCCCATCAAGAGGCCGTCATATTGCGGATTAAGTAGCCCACCACCAGCCCGATCAGGAGAGCCCAGATCTGGCCTGTCTCAACAAAATGGCTCCAACCCCGACTCACATCCCCCAGGACATCCTGGTCAAAGTTTTGCGCAGGCACCACCACACAGCAGGTGGCTGGTTGAGGGGAAACCGTTAAACTGGCTAGGACAAGTTGGGGCGACAGAGGAGTCATGGTTTCAGTCCACTATTCAGATGGTGGGGTTGGGGTAGTCAGGTGTTGAGGGTCAGGATTCAGAGGAAAAAAACACGGGCTGTGGCAGGATCACTCCGCTCTATGGACTCAATAAAGGCCTTAGGCTTAGCGTACCCCACCAATCTATTTTCTTGCTATGGTTTCCCTTGCAATGAGCAGGAGTTGAAAAAAGATCACTTGACCCCGGTGGCAGCAACCTCCTCAGGACTATCCACAGTTTGGGCTTCCTCCAGGTCTTCAGCCTCGGTGATATAGGGATCCACCTCCGAGACTTTGGCGGGCAACCAGCCCAAAAAGACTAGGGGCAGCAGCGTCGATAGATTCGTGATCCAGACCAGCTGATCCAGATGGCCAAACTGGCTCTCAGTCACCCCAAGAAGGTGCATGACCAGGGATCCCAGCTCATGAGAGATGGCCCCGGCCAGATTAAACAGGGACATCAACAGGGCGAATAGAGTCGCCTCAATCCCTGGGGGACAGAGCCGCGCTGCCAACACCAGCACCGGCATGAAGGCAATCTGCCCCGCCACCGTCAAGATGACACTATCTCCCAAGCTAAACCAGTGGTCATCAATGCCCCAGTCTCGATTGAGATGGTAGACCAAGATCAGGCTGGTCAGGCCTAACCCACAGGAGATCAGGGTGATCCAGCCAAATAAAGGCCGCAATGGCTGTCGCCGCAACCAGGTTTGGAACGCAAACACCCCGGCCAAGCTGGCCAAGCTACTAGCCAGCCGAACTTGTCCCAAAAACTCCGGGCCAAAGTGGAGGTCATTGGTGACGAAGTAAAAGAAGGCTGACTCGGAAGAGGGGGTAGCCTGCCACAAAAAGACAAATAGCACCGGCAGGTAGATCCTGGGCTGCCGCATCGCCTGCCATACATCTTTCATCTGCTGCTTGACGGGATCCCAGCCCATGCGGGTCTCCATCGGCTCCTCTTCAATCAACCCGGCCACCGCCAAAATCAGCAATGGCAACGCTGCCGTTAGCCCAAACACCACCTGAGGGGGATAGCGCTCCAACAAGGCTCCCCCCAGGTAAGCCGTCACTAGGGACCCCAGGGCAGTGAAGCCCCAGGTTAAGGATTGCAGGGTGCCTGTTCCGGCCCAGTCTTGCGAACGGCTGCGCTCCACCACCAGTGAATCGACGATCACATCCCCAATTGCCACCCCAAGGGATCCTAGTAACACCATTGCAGTGGCGGTTAGGGGGGTTGAGACCCAGAAAGCCATCGCTAGCCAGGATGTGCAGCTCAGGATTGCCGACAGCATCAGATAAGGTCGCCGTCGATAGCGAGCAATGGGCAAGCTATCCGATAGCCAGCCATAAATTGGCTTCACAGTCCAGGGAATGACCGTGATGCCGGTCAGCGCAGCAACTTCTGCCGGGGATAGCCCCAACTGATCTTTGAGGAAGAAACTGACCGCTAGCCGAGCTAGACTGATCGCCCCTTGCACAAAGTAAACCACCAAGATGGCCCACAAGCCTGGCGTCCAATCAACCGTGTTCAGGGAGGTGCGGCCTGATTGCCAAAGCCGACTCAGAGGCTGCCTGATAAAAGAAATCACAAAGCATTACAACTTATGAACCCCTCCATTATAGAGAGGGGCTTTTGGTGTCCCAGGCAAAAGCGGGTTTGAGCCCACTCTCGGGAGGTTGCAGAAGAAAGCGGGCCTGACAAAATCTTGTCAAGTCGGCTGTGAAAAACTCAGGCAAGGGGGTTAAGACCCTTGTCTGAGTTGGTAAATTCATACTGCTGGATACTAGCTGTACTCGGCAATTACCACGGTGATATTGTCTCGTCCCCCATGGGTCTTAGCTGCTTCGATCAAAATCTCAGGTAACTTCGTAAAGTCTTCAGAGCCGTTGGAAGAGAAGCAATACTCAGCAATCTGGCTATCGCTGAGTTCTTCGGTCAAGCCGTCACTGCACAGTAAGAACTGATCACCAGGGCGCACCGGAATGGGCTGGACTGCCGCATCTCCCGTATCCTGTCGACCCAAGCACCGTTCTAGAACGTGACGCAATGAGTGGGTGCGAGCCTGCTCCGGTTGCAGGTCTCCCTGGCGAATGAAGCGAGAGACCAGTGTGTGATCTTCTGTCATTTGCTCAATAGTGTTGCCCCGCAGTCGATAGAGGCGGGAGTCGCCTATATGAGCACTCCAGGCATTGCCGTGGGGGTCAAACATCAAAGTCACCACTGTGGTGCCCATGTCAGCCCGCTCAGGATTACGCCGCTGATCTTCTAGAATAGAAATGTTAGCCGCATCAATGGCATCCACCAGCAGCTGGGTGGGCTGGGCCTTTTTGGCCACCAAACTAGGCCAAGATGACTCTAGCTTTTGTTTGACAGCATCCACCGCCAAGAGGCTGGCAGTTGCCCCAGCAGCATGACCACCCATGCCATCCGCCACAATAAAAAAGCGCCCGTCCGGGTCACTGTAGTAATAGTCTTGGTTGCTGGTTCGAACCCGTCCAGGATCCGTTGCATTGGCAAATCGCATCACGTTATTCGCTCAGAATCTATCTAATCTTGACACTACTCTGACCAGATTGACTGCTGCCAGCATACCCAAGATCAGGCATATAGTCGTCAACGTAACATGACCCGCCACAAATAAGTATGTAGCCGAAAGGATAAATGTCCCGAATAACAACGAATAGATTGACCCCATTCCCACCGACGTCAGCCGGCGCAGCAAGCGATCAGTTTCAGTAGACCGCACCCTGAGTCGCAAATCTCCTTGATCAAGGCGCGTGAGGGTGGCATCAAGCCGGCGGGGTAGGCCCAGGCTGCTGGTGGTAAATTCAGCGGCTTGCCGACCCACTTGGCTCAACAGGGTCTCCCCTTCCTTCCCAGTCAGCTTGACTAGCTCATCGGCAAAGGGACGGGCCACATTCATGAAATCAAAGTCGGGATCCAGACTTTTGCCCAATCCCTCCAATGTCGTCATGGCCCGCATCACAAAGGTGAAGGTGGCCGGAAACCGGAACGGCTGATCGTAGGCCAACTCATAGAGGTCTTCACTGATGGCAGCAACTGAGACTTCATCACCGCTACTGAAAGGCTTGTCCATGAAGTGATCGAGCATGTACTGCACCGACCGCCGCACCGGGGTCATATCGGCAGTTGGCACCAATGCCCCCAGATCCACCAAGGATTGCACCACCAGATCGCCATCTTTGGTGGCAATGCCCGCCAGGGTAATCATCAGCTTTTCTTTGATATCTGTTCGGATCCGGCCCATCATGCCGAAGTCGTAGAAAATCAGGGATCCATTGGGACGCACCGCCAAATTACCAGGATGCGGATCGGCATGAAAGAATCCGTCCTTGAGCACCTGACGCAGATAAGATTCAGCCCCAATGCGGGCGATGATCTTGCGATCGAGGCCGGCTGCGGCCAGGCCATCAAAATCGCTAACCTTAATACCGGGCATATACTCCAGCGTTAGAACCCGATGGGTGCTGTATCGCCAATAGACCCGAGGCACCGCCACTTGAGGCATATCCCGAAAGTTGCGGCGAAAGGTATCGGCATTGCGGCCTTCATTGAGATAGTCCAATTCCTCCCAAAGGGTGCGACGACATTCCTCGTAGATGCCGATCCAGTCCCGGCCTTTGCCCCCCCAGCGGGTATGGTTCTGAAAGTAATGAGTGATGCCCTTGAGGATATCCAGATCGATGGTGAAGAGGCGGTTCAGACCTGGTCGCTGCACTTTGATCACCACTTCATCGGCATTATGTAACTGCGCCCGATGAACCTGGCCTAGGCTGGCGGCAGCAAGCGGGGTGGGATCCACGAAGGCGTAGAGTTTCCGCAGAGGCTTACCCAGCTCGGCCTCGATGATCTGTACCGTTTGCTCATAGCTAAAGGAGGGCACCCGATCCTGAAGCTTGGAAAGTTCCTCAACATACTCAGCCGGAAACAAATCTGCCCGAGTGGAGAAAAATTGGCCGACCTTAATAAAGGTTGGCCCCAGATTGAGGAGAGATTCTCGAACCCAGATGGCGCGGGCGCGGCGGCGTTGAGCCTTTTGCTGGGGCGTGGGGGTGCGACGGCCATAACTCCAGCTTTTTTGGTCGAGCCAAACGTAGCCCAAAAAGGTCAAGACAAAGCGCCAGATATCGATCAATCGGCCCTGACTGGAGTAGTTCTCACGTGCCCAGCGGTACTGGGTATAGGGTTGAGCCGCTGGGATCCGCGCCAGAGTAGGAGAAGAGGGGGCAACACTAGCGCTCAAGTGGACTGGCTCCGATAGGTCTTTAATTCGGCTCGTAGTTGGGCCACCTCAGCCCGTAGATCGTCAAGGGTGGCTTGGAGATCATCCATTGGCAGCGGATTGGGTCTGGTTACCCCAGCCTCGCCCATGGTGAGAGATTCCTGAAGTTGGGCGCGGGCCACCACCTCATCAGGGAATGCCCGCCATGTCTCTTGAGCTTCGGTTAGCCCTTTGCCTACAGAGCTCAAAAAGTCGGTCACCGCTTGCTCGAATCGTTCTTTGAGCAGGTCAGCAGTGGCGCGACCCAAAAAAAAGGCATGGACGACGGGATTGGTCATGGAGCCGGGATCCCTCCCTAATAAGTGCAACAACACACTAAGAATTATATCGGACTGTACTCAGAATTCAGGAGGTAGATCAAGCAGTTTGGGCCATGGCAGGCTACTGGGATCCCTATCTATCAAGGGTTGGGGCGATAGTGATAAGTTTACTCAGATATCTTAGATAAAAAAGGATCCCCACACTATGCAGGGATCCTTGAGGTCAATTCTTGAGTTCGCTCCTTGAGTTCGCTGACGTGAGGCCGGAGCCAAAGTCTTTAGCCGAGGATTTCAGCGGCTTGAATCTGCTCAATCTGCTTCTTCTTCAGAACCAGGGCGATCTGGGCGAACAGAACAGCCCCTAAGAAGGCCACTAACCACTTGATCCGATCAGGACTTTGCAGCACCAGATCCCGCTCCACCTGGCCAAATCCACCCACATTGGGGTTAGCGGTCAGGTTCTGCCCTTCAGTCACACTGTCTCCCGCAGACACCAACAATTCAGGCCCCGGTGGGATGACCATTGCTTTAGGGCCAGCAGCAGTGTCAAAGCTAACTAGACGGGTGCCAGGATAGCCATCCCCCACGTCTGTACCGGCAAATTCATCTGGAACTTCAGAGAAGGGATCCTCCATCTCTAGGATGCCCAACACTGTGCCTTCCACAGGGGAGCGGAAGACATTGTTATTGCTCAGGCTGCCGTCGGGATTGAGCTGGCCGCGACCCCGGTTGCCCCCCACATAGACCTTGTACTTCATGAAGCTAACGGTTGGATCCCCGGCTGGATCGGGAGCCATGACCGGAAAGATCAACTCTTGGTGGCTCTCGCCAGGTAAGGGGCCGACTAGCAAAATGTGAGGCTGCTCATCGCTGTAGGTAGAGATGTAGTTTTCTGAGATCTCTTCCCACTTCTCAGGCCCCATTTCTTCCTCAGTGGCGAGGCGGAAGCCCTCTGGCAACATCACCACTGCACCAACGTTCAGTCCCGCTTTGGAGCCATCTCCAATCACCTGCTGGGAGGACAGATCGTAGGGAATCTCAACGGTGATATCAAAGACCTGACCGGGGGTGACCGCTTGGGGCACCTCTACCCGTGTGGGCATGGCAGCTAAGTGACAATTGGCGCAGACGATCTTGCCCGTAGCCTCGCGAGGGCTGTCATAGTTGGACTGGGCGTAGTAGGGATAGGCTTGTGCCACATCACCCCAGGCAAACAGCAGGGCAGCGCAGACTACCAAGAGAGCCAAGCATCGGTTGATAAAAAGAGATTTCATCGCAAAACGTTTCATGAGCGGGATCCGTCTGTGCAAAAGCTGTGTAAATAAAACAAGTCTTGTGGGTGGCAAGACTATGACGCAGAAAGAAGCGAAGTCCTCAAGGGTCTGGCCGATCTCACACGATTAAGCATCGCGGAAATCAGCTTCTTCCCAAGGGGAAAAGCGGACATTTTCTCCATCAACCGACGCCACCACCAGTTCGAGCGAACGGGGGGCAGGGCCGCGCACCACCTTGCCGGTGGGGGCATATTGGGATCCATGGCAGGGACACTTAAACAGGTTCTCCCCAGCGTTCCAGGGCACCACACAGCCCAAATGAGTGCAGACAGCATTAATGCCGTAGTCCGCTAACTGGCCATCATTGATCACAATGTAGGTGGGATCCCCTTTGAGACCTTGGGCCAACACGCGGTCGGTGGTGCTGTGGGAGGCCAATACCTCGCTGACCACCACGGCCCGGCCCAGGGCATCTTTGGCCACCACCCCTTTATCTCCAGTGCCACTGGAGGGAGGGATGAAGAAACGAACAACAGGGTAAAGTGCCCCCAATGCAACAGTGCCGATGGATCCCCCCAAAAGGGTGGACATCATGAGACGGCGGCTCATGGATGGGGCTTCAAATTTGCCAGCAGCGTCAGTCATAGTGAGATGATGAGGCGATTATTGCGAGTCTTTACGAGCGTTTTCATGCTAGCTGAGGACTTGGGGCGGTCAACATTAAAAAATGTAACGGAGACGATAAAGGATAAGGCTACAATCCAGTCCCTATCGGCTTGCCAGCCACTCATCGTGGTGAGACATTGAGAAGCTTAATCAGGGATCCCTGCTCCAGTCCCCTGCTCAATCGCCCATATCCATCGCAATCTTTAGGGAAAGGCAGACGGTATGACAGGATCATCCAGTCCAGGTTCCGAGCCATCTGGGGCTGATCTGCAACAACTCATCCTGCAAAAGTGGGGTAAGCCCTACGATGTGCAGCTACGGCGAGTGGGGGATCGGGTATCCCTGTTGGTGATGTGGCGATATCTAGGGCAACAATCCTTTCCCCTCAGTGAGGCTGAGTACCAAGACCGTCTGGCTTCTATCGCCACGACATTGCAGGAATGGGGGGTTTATGACTCTCTCTGCCAAGAGATGGTGGCCACTCGCCAACGGCCCCGCATGGGTCAAGCAGTGGCCATCCCTCTCGATCTGTCGGGGTTGGGGGATCGATTGGCAGAGTGGCTCTTATGATTCCAGCCCGGTAAAGCTCATTTTCAACTTGCATTGATATTGCTAACAGCCGAGGTGCGATCGTTTTTCCCTATCAGTGGAAAGATGAATCTATTAGAGCGTTTGCTCAATCGGTTGACGCGGAAGTTGCAGAGAAGCGTGGTGATAGCCGTTATTCGTTATCTCCAGCTTCATTGCTTGCGGTTGATTCAGGAACTCGCTTAGTCTTACCCTCTCCCAATGGATCATCTCTGAGTTTGGGAACAGCCGGAACTCCAACTTTAGCCGGATGTTTGAGAAATTGTAGAGCCGTTGCTTTAGCTGCGATGAAGTATGGGCAGCGCATTGCCGTGATTCCATCTGGGGAAAAGTTGGATGACGGCAGCCTTCGCCCTTCGTTTGAGGATTTTATTGGGGCAGGTGCGGTGATCAGCTATCTTGGAGGGAAATTTTCACCGGAAGCGCAGTTGGCAAGCGAAGCATATCAAGGTCTTCGTCAATCCTTGGAACGATTGATAAAGCAATGCAGTTCTGGTCAAGAACTGATTAGGCGAGGTTTTAAGCAGGATGTAGATTTAGCATCAGAGATGAATGTCAGTGATTGTGTGCCTATGTTAGTTAATAGAGCTTACGCAAATCACGCAAGATAACAAGTCGATGAAGCGGACAGTTGAGAGCTCTTGGTGAGGTTGCCAAAGTTATCTGCCGCCGCTTATCTTAGTCGTTCGACCGCTTAAGTTATTGGTTGGGGCATGACCTAAAAATTAATTGTGGGGTAATTCAATTCACATCTGATTTAGCGATTCAAGTTCGACAGCAGTAAGTTTGATTGAAGTAGCCACAATATTTTCTTCTAAATGAGCGATCGCCGTAGTCCCTGGAATTATCACGATGTTTGGCGCACGATATAGCATCCAAGCAAGCGCAACTTGACTGGGCTGAAAACCATGTTGTGTAGCAGTCTACTTTCTAGACAGTAGTGGCATAGTCAAGCGATATATCATCGAAACTGGTTCAGCTTGGGTATTAGAGTTATTTGATCCGACCCTAAACAATGATTTTTTGTCACAGCGACAACAGGGGTTGAAAGTATTGCAGCTATTACACGAAGTGCGCGTAGCAGTAGTATTGAAGCCACTGATTGGGTACGTTCTCTCCTATCTAGACAAACAGCATCGGTATATCTTTGACCCGTTCAAAATCATCGGCATCAAAGCGATAGAGAGCAGCAGAATGACCCGCCCCTCGGCTGGCTTTGCGACCCGTAGCGGGCAGGATCCCGAGTTTTAACAGGCGGGCGGGAAAGTTGGAATAATCGGAAAACTGACCCCCTAACACGGTGCTGTAGGGCTGATAGACCTCCCCCAAT
>JBHJNR010000180.1:0-5606 GCA_050330615.1 Cyanophyceae cyanobacterium | reverse complement strand
TTGGAGCCTGGATAATCTGGGTTTTTGCGGAGCAATTCAGTCATCTCACCATAGTGGTGGGTGGAAAGCCCGCTGAGATGATTTTCGAGATAGAGAATCTCTTCGATATTGTCGAATTGACCATCGATCTCTAGCAGGGAGACAGAATGGTCGTAGTAGGCATCGGGGCCATAGTGAAGCTTGAGGCCAGGATAGCTACAGGTCAGCTTCTTACCACAGGGCAACCAGTCGATGGTAGATCCTTCATCAAACAGGAAGGCATGGTCAAAGAACTGCACCCCATCTCGCTGAATCAACCGCACCCGCAAAATCTTGTGGGCTTTGTCAATCTCAGGCAGAAGGTTGGTGGGTAGGATCTCCATCACCACATCGGCGTACTGCTTCTGGACATCAATGAAGGCTTCAAAATCAGGGCGACGAGCCTCAATCGAGCGCAAGACATCTTCATAAGAATGTCCCCGCTCAGCCATATCGCGCTGGACTTTCCAGGCCACTTTGATCTCAGAGCTCAAGTCTAGGTAGACCTTGAAGTCCAGCAGTTCCCGCACGCGCTCGTCATAAAGGGGGTGTAGACCTTCTAAGACGATGATCCGGTTGGGGTTGATCTGCTCGGGAGGATCGATCAGGCCCGTCTCGTGGTTGTAGATGGGCTTCATGATGCTTTGGCCAGACTTGAGCGCCTTGGCCTGCTCATACATCAAGTCAAAGTTATTGGCGCGGGGATCCAGAGCAGTGATGCCCTTATCCTTGCGCTGGTAGCGATCAAGGCTGTGATAGTCGTCCAAGCAGATAGTGGTGATGAGGTCATCGCCAAATAGATCGCCAAGGCGACGCAAAAAGGTCGACTTGCCACAGCCTGAATCGCCTGCGACACCTATCATCACAACGCGGTCGGGACTACTTGACATGGACTTTCCTCAGCTAGCCTGAATGCCTTATCACTTTAGGACAAAATTAACAAAATCTCCAGACATCTAAAAAACTTGTGAGATTGACAATGGGCACCCTTTCGGGATCAGGCTAGGTCGTGGGCGGATTGACCGACCAAAAGATTGCCCAGAGGGGGCTAGCGCAGTCTGGCTGAGGGTGAATCCAGACGGGCAAGTCTTTCCGAACCTGACATAGGCTGCTATGTTGACGTATGACTCAAGTGGGGCCACCTACTTAAAAATCTTTTTTTTGTTAAAACATCAAAACGTTTGATTACGTCTAGTTGCCAGGAGTAAGGTCTAAAACTATGGTTGCAACCGCAGAGAAGCGCGAACTCGTCCTCAACGTCTATCGCCCCAATGCCCCCTTGATTGGCAAGTGCGTAGAGAACTATCTGATTGTCAAGGACGGGGCTCCGGGACGAACCCATCACATCGTCCTCAGCCTGCCGGATCCTGCCTACAAGTATCTGGAAGGCCAGAGCGTCGGCATTATTCCTCCTGGACAAGATGAGAAAGGCAAGGCCCACAAGCCCCGCCTCTACTCCATTGCCTCCACTCAACGGGGAGATGATGGCGAAGGCAAAACGGTGTCTTTGAGCGTCAAACGAGCCGAGCATACTGACAAGGAAACGGGCGAACCCGGCGTCGGCGTTTGCTCCAGCTTTTTGACCGATCTGAAGCCAGGGGATGACGTTCAGATCACCGGCCCTTCCGGCAAAACCTTCCTGTTGCCAGAGGATCCCGAGGCCACGTTGGTGTTGATCGCCACCGGTACTGGCATCGCCCCCTTCCGTGCCTTCGTCAAGCACCTGTTTGAAGAGGATCCCACCTTTAAGGGCAATATCTGGCTGTTCTTTGGGGTGCCCACCACCTCGACCTTGCTCTACCACGAAGATCTAGAGCGCTATCGCCAACTCTATGGAGATCGCTTCCGGGTGGACTATGCCATTAGTCGCGAGCAACAGACCGACGATGGCCGCAAGATGTATGTGCAAAACCGGATGGCCCAGTACGAAGATGAGCTGTGGAATCTGCTCCAGACCAACGAGCATTCCTATGTCTATATCTGCGGGTTAAAGGGCATGGAAGATGGCATTGCCGAGTTCATGGGGCCGATGGCAGAGCACAATGGCCTGGAATGGAAGTCCTACCAAAAGAGCCTGAAGAAAGTGGGTCGCTGGAATGAGGAAACCTATTAAATCTTTTGATAGGTGATGCAATCGGTGCAACAGGGATCCCTAAGGATCCCCTCTAGCAACTAGTCACAGCAATCCTCTCCCTCAAAAAACCATCTGGAATACTGTTTGGGGCTGGATTTCTCTGGCCCTTTTTTTGTCTTCGCCACAGATCTCATCTCAAGATATTTTGACCGCATCCCTCCAAGATTCTCTGGGTCAAGAGGAAGGCAGTACACTAAAAAGACCCTGGATCCGCTGGGATCCCTCACCTATTATTTGCCCCTGTTTGGATCCCTATGGTCTCAAGTCCTGTCGCCCTCAAAAGCTCTCCCAACCAGTCCCTCACCCCCCTCACCACCCGCACCAATGCCCAAGGCCAGGTGGAGATCGGCGGCTGTAGCGTCGTGGATCTGGTGGCCCGGTTTGCGTCTCCCCTCTACATCGTGGATGAAGCCTCGTTGCGGCTCTGTTGTCAGCTCTATCGGGATACCCTCCGGCAGGTTTATCAGGGATCCAGTCAGGTGATCTATGCCAGCAAGGCTTGGAGCAATCTGGCCTTGTGTCGGCTGGTGCGTCAAGAGGGGCTGGGGCTGGATGTGGCCTCGGGTGGCGAACTCTATACCGCACTGCAAGCGGGGGCAACTGGAGCCGACATCTATCTGCATGGCAACAGCAAGACAGCAGATGAGCTGCGGATGGCCTGGGAGGCAGGCTGCACCGTAGTGGCGGATAGTCTGTACGAATTGCAGACTTTGGCCCAGATCGCTAATCCTGAGCGACCGGCTCGGGTGATGGTGCGGGTCAATCCGGGCATTGATGTCCATACCCACGAATACATTCGCACCGGACAGATCGACAGCAAGTTTGGGTTGGGCAAACATGATTTGCCTGAGATCTTTACTTATCTGGCCGGAGCCACAAGCCTCCACTGCACCGGGATCCATGCCCATGTGGGATCCCAGATTTTTGACCTGCAAGGCCATATCGATCTGGCCGGAGTGATGACAGAGCTGTGGCAACAGGCGCAGGGGCTGGGGCTGGCCCTGTCAGAATTGAATATCGGCGGTGGTCTGGGGATCCGCTATGTGGAATCCGATGATCCCCCTTCTATTCCGGAGTGGTGCGAGGCGGTGGCCAATGGGGTGCAACAGGCGTTTAATGCTGCCGGGATCCCGTTGCCCAAGTTGCTATGTGAACCGGGGCGTTCTCTGGTGGGATCCTCGACGGTGACCGCCTACACGGTGGGATCCCGTAAACAGATCCCGGTGGCTCCCGAGCTGCCCCAAGGGCGCACCTATGTGACGGTGGATGGCGGTATGTCTGATAATCCGCGCCCCATCACCTATCAGGCCAAGTACACTGCCATGCTGGCCACGGAGAAAGCTGGGGATCCCGAGCGGGTAACGGTGGCGGGCAAGCACTGTGAATCCGGCGATATTGTGCTCAAGGACGTGATGCTGCCACCCTTGGATCCAGGGGATATTTTGCTGGTGTTGGCGACGGGAGCCTACAACGCCAGTATGTCCTCCAATTACAACCGCTACCCTCGTCCGGCAGCGGTGCTGGTGAGGGAAGGGCAGGCGGAGTTGATCTTACAGCGGGAGACCTATGCTGATTTAGTGCGGCAGGATGTGGTGCCTCTGCACTTGCAGTCCTAGATGCCGCTCATAGCATTGCCCTAAAAGCAGCACTGCAACGTGGCGTTAATGTCGATCCGACTGCGTGACAAAGCTTTACTATCGAGGCATGGCAGAAGAAAACGGTCAACCTAAAGTGGGCTGTAGTGCGCGACTCTTGGGAGTCAGGCTTGGGCTTGACATTGATACTGAAGAAATACCGAGAGGTTGGCTGGATGACCAGGGCTACTTTCGACCCGCAGCTTTTGGGGGAATGGGGAGGGATCCCCTGTGGCAGATTGAAGATAGCAAAATCACTGGTGATCTTGAGGCTGTCCAAGACAGTGCTACTCACGTTAGCTTGATGCCAAGGGTGACGATGCTTCTAGAAAAGTACGAGATGGCATTGGCAAATACCCAAAATGACTGGGAGAGGGTTAGTTGAAATGGCTTGGGTCTTTAGTTTGTCAGCTGAGTGTGGTGCAGAGCAGATTTCCGCCGAGTACTTTGCACACTATTTTGAGGGTCTTTCCTGGCCTCTTTCAAACGGTAATCAGTCCCAATGCCATACAGCAGTTTTTCAGGATAGTGAGGAAAACTGGTGGTGTCAGGTTTGTCCCAGTGGCATCAGTGAAGTGGGAATTGATAGATCCGATAGTGCTTACCAAATGACAGAGCTAGGGATCCTACTCTATCAACGCTTGCAGTCTGCCCCGCCCTTTCGGTATGCCCTTGTGGGTGTGGAAGTCGACGAGTTTAGAACTTACGGTGAGTTGATATCAGAGGCATCTGTTCCCAATTTCCCAGGTTTAGTCTTGGCTGAGCCGGTTTGGCGATCGCTCGGAGCCTCAACCTTATTTCGACCTTTTAGTGCTGGCTATGTTTGGCAGCCCTATGAAGGTGAAGTTTACAAGCCACTGATGGTGTCGCTAGACTTGAAGAACAAGTTAAGCGAACTTCTGGTTCTTAAATGAGTTAGTTCCATGGGGAAGATGAGTATATAAGTCTTACTCTATGGATGGTTGCAACAAGTGCTAACGATGTTTTGGAACAGACTAAACAAAGGTTATTTGCTGCCACACATCTTCACCGTTATTTGATTGAGAGCATTGCCCCTAGTCACTTCTGAGTACAGCCCTTGCATCGGATCTTAACTACACCGGGGGGATGGATCCCAGGCACTGAGGGGGTGATGCTGGTGGAGCAGGATCCCGCTCCGTTGGTGATTGGGACGGCAGCGGATACCGATATTCAGATGGTGGCGGCGGCTCGGGGCTTGCTTCCCCCTGAGTTTGCGGCGGTGCGGGTGGTCAATCTGCTCCAGTTGCAGCAGCAGTTCAGCATTGATGACTATGCCGACAAGGTGCTATCTCAGGCTCAAGGGATCCTGTTGCGGCTGCTGGGGGGACGTTCCTACTGGAGCTATGGCCTGGAGGTGGTGAAGGACTTGGCAGAGGCCCAAGGGATCCCCTTGATCGTATTGCCGGGGGATGATCGGCCTGATTGGGAATTGCTCAGCCACTCGACGGTGGAGCTAGCCCAAGTGCATGAGCTGTGGCGCTATTGGTTAGAGGGTGGGGTAGAAAATCTGGCTCAGGGGCTGCGGCGCTTGAGCGATCTGGCCCTGGGGACGCAGTGGGGCTGGGATCCCGTGCAGGAGTGGCCCCATGTGGGCAGCTATCCCTCTCCCACAACGGCGGATCCCGACTGGCCGGGGGTGGGGATCCTGTTGTATCGCGCCCATGTGTTGGCGGGGAATACGGCTCCGGTGGATGAGCTGTGTCAGGCTTTGGCCTCCCGACAATTGCGGCCCGTGGTGCTCTATACCTATGGGATCAAGGATCCCGATCTGCTACCCATGATGCGACAGGTATGGCGGG
>JBHJNR010000179.1:0-3310 GCA_050330615.1 Cyanophyceae cyanobacterium | reverse complement strand
TACCAAAACCTCCGGAGGCTGCGTAAGGCCAATACTTTGCTTGCAAGGTGGAGGCAGCGGCTGTTGAAACAGGAAGCCCGTGCTGTATGCGTAGCATCAGCGTCGGGTACTTCACGAGATCCCTTCTTCCCTCCCCAGTCTGCTGATACCGAGCTTGTGGATCAGAATGCGGTTTGCAATGCGGTTTGCAATCCCATGGGATCCCTATCTATCTCCTGCGGCGTTAGTCTGCAAATTCGGGATCAGGTCGTACCTGGATCTCCATCTGGCGCAATAGCCGCAGGGACTCCTCTGAGCCATCGATCAGAGGGGCTTCGGGATCCTCGGTGAGCCAGTAGGACGCAATGCCGCAATCCTGCAAAAAGTCGATGTATTCTCCAGGGGGCGGACGGTCAAACACAGCAGCCTTATGGACGTGATAGCCCTGTTCCACCCAGGGGGTGAGGGCAAAGCGTTCGTAGAATAGCAGTTGGCCAATCACCTCTTGAATCGACTCGGAGACATCCTGCTGGTAGAGCAACTTGATCTCTGCCAAAATCACCGTAGGGTGAGCCACCGCCAAAAAATCGAAGGTGTGCTGATCCTCACGGACTTCCAGCCCCGCCAACCGAAACCAGCGGCGAAAGTGATGGACAATTTGGTTGTGGCGCTCACTGCGCTCTAGCTGTCGCCGCCTGCGTCGTTCCGCCATCAAGGGATCCGACCCTCCTCCCGATGGGATCCCACTGCTGCGAAATTGGGGCGGCTCATCGGGATCCAACACCACTTTCCCCCCAGAGGGCTGATGTAACAAAGGGGGAAGTTGCCAGTCACTCGGGATGGATCCCGGCCATTCTGGCGGGGGTTGGTCAGCAGCGGCCAGCAGTTGGCGATTGAGACTGCTATCAGGATTGAGGTCAAACAAGGTGCGAAACTGGGCCAGCGAAAAATTGAGGTCAAGCCGAAGGTGATCGGGCTTGATCTGTTCGCGGCCATTTTGGAGCTGGGGATGGCCAAAATAGAGCATCACCAAAACCAGATAGACGGGCAGCGGGCGATGGGGCGGGATTAACATCCGCCACATCGCCTCCGTCCAAAACGCTTGCAAAACTTCGGCTTGATGCCCTTTGCCCAATACCTGAAGCATTTTGGGATGGCCGGGTTTCCAGCCACAGGGGTGATCGTCAAAGCCACAGGTCTGCCGTCCCTGGTCAACACTGAGAGGGTAGCGACCGTCATAGAGCCGGAAGGGGCAGAGATCGCGGTCTTCAGACAAAAAGGTTTCATCCCGCCACAGATGAGCTGCCAGCGCATGACAGCCCAAGCCCTCCTGGCTGTTGCACCCTTTGATCCAGCGGCGTTCGATCAGTTTGCCCCCCACTTGGCTGGGGGCGAGAGGTCGCACCAGACCGTGTTCCCCTTGGTTGAACAGGGGCCAGACCAGATCGCCACTCAGCCCAACGGATCCAGCGACGAGCTGGGGCAGCATGGGCAGCATCAGGTGAGATTTAGTGTAAAACGGATCGCAGATCTGCCGAGCCACCTGACCAATGGGCATCCCGTGGGAAGATCCGGCCCAGGGCAATTCCTCTCCATCATTGGCATAGGACTGGGGATGAGCACGATAATATTGCACCGCCAGAGCCACCTCGACGCCGATGGGTCGCAGCTCAGGGGTCATTTGGCGGTAGCTTTGCAGCAGCCTCGAAGCCTGAATGAACAGGTCGTATCGCTGGACAGAGATGGAAGACATCGGTGAGTCGCTTCTGCGCTGGAAACCTGGACTCAATTTAGTGCAACTTTGAGGGAGTGATGGCCTCAGAGACAAACCAACATATTGCTCAGGATCCCGTTACGACTCTGGGGCTGGAGCGAGGGATCCTTCCAGGGTCTGCAAAGTGGCCAAGGCTGAACTCAGATCTGCCCTGGCAAAACTGGGGATCCTGACAGTTTGGACTGGTGCTAGGTAGTCTCGCTCGATGCCGTGGCGGTAGGTGGGGTCGTAGTGGTGTTCCAAAAGGGCTTGCACCAACTGGGGCCAATGGTGGGCATCAATGGCAGTAAACCAGGTATTAAGGACGGCTTTGCCATAGCGTTGTTTGAGGGGATCCAACTTAGCTTTGAGCAGATCGGGATGCTCGATCAGGTGGGGATAGGTCTGGATGATCCAGTTAACCCGCTCAGCCACCGGACGCTCGACTTCCACACTCTGGGATCCCTTCATCTGCTGCCAGAGGGCAGGTGGTAGGTGAACCTCACCAATGCGGGTACTCTCGGACTCCACCCAGATGGGCCGCCGAGGATCGAAGTATTGCAGTCGTTGGAGTAGCAGGCTCTCGAAGTACTTTTGGCTGGGCTGGGGCTGTTGCCACTCTTGCCCCAACAGGGATCCCCGATGGTTGGCTAGCTGTTCTAGATCCAGCACTTGGGATCCCTGGGCTTGCAGACGATGGAGTAGTTCGGTCTTGCCGGATCCAGTCGCTCCGGAGAGGACGATAAAAGTCAGCTGGTGCGGAACGTGCGAGAGTTGCTCCCGTACCCAGGCCCGATAGGTTTTGTAGCCCCCCTCTAGGATGGTGACGCGCCAACCCACCTGGGCTAAGACCAGCGCCATACTATTGGATCGCTGTCCACCTCGCCAGCAGTGGATCAGGGGTTGATAGGTGCGGTCTTTGGGGGCAAAGTGGGTGTCGAGATGCTGGGCGATATTACGGGCCACCAGTGCTGCCCCCCGTTTGCGGGCCACAAAGGGATCCACCTGTTTGTAGAGAGTGCCAATTTCCGCTCGTTCGGCATCATTCAACACGGGCAGATTCAGGGATCCCGGCCAGTGATCCTCGGTATATTCCCCTGGCGAACGCACATCAATGATCTCGTCGTAGGTTTCAGCCCAGGGGGTAGTGGTGGTTAAAAGGGGAGCAGGCACGGGATCCAAACAAGAAAAGGACTGGTAAGGATCCTACTCAATGGATCATTGGGGAACAGATTGAAACCTTCTGACCGATCTCCTGGGATCCAGTATTGAAAGAGCCAGGAGATCAGCCATTCAAATCACCAAGAGAGCTCAAGAAGCGTAGTAGAACTTCTCGCTGACGATCTTGCCATCTTTCCACTGGGACACAGATACCTGGTGATACTGCCGGGATCCCCATTCGGCATGGGTGTAGTCGTTGTACCACTCAGAGATGATCACATCATCCCCAAAAGCAACGTTTTTGAGTTCCATGCCCCGAAACTCAGTCACTTTGGAGAAAAAGTCAATTTCTCGCAGCCGGTTAGCATCTTTGCCGACGGTGGGAGGGTTTTCGTTCTCCTGCATCACCACATCATC
>JBHJNR010000178.1:0-4096 GCA_050330615.1 Cyanophyceae cyanobacterium | reverse complement strand
TTCGATGGTTTCGGCCCAAGGGGGCATGATTTGCAGTTGAGCCAGCAGGGGGGATGCGTTGTAGCTCATGAAACCACCTCATGTTGAATTGTGTATAGAAAATCCGATAGATGAGAGCCTTTAGACAGATACCTTCTTCCCTCCCAACCGATGAGTGGCTGAGCCCCTAGGGGTATTTGAGGAGGGTTTTTCTTGGAGGCCAAGAAGGTGGGTTTATGTTAGCCTCCGCACCCCCAGACCGAACGTATCCAAATCCACTAAGTTGGCTCCTTTGTGTTAACTTCCCTTGCTTTTTATTGCTAAAGCAGGGGCCGCTAATTTTTTCAGGAACTTGCCGAGGATAAACGCAGTCTGCATTTCGCTTTTGCTCAACTGGGATCCGATAGGTCACAGCCGCAGTTGTCAGCAGCTCTTGTTTGGATCCTTTGTCGTGCTGCCACCAACTCTGCTAAGTCTTGCCGACCCGTCATTTTGAGTCGCCACCGTGCCCAGACCCCATAGGCTGCATCTATCAGGGATCCCAGTACAGGCCAGTCGCTCCAGGCATAGATCCAGCCCATGCCCAAGGCTGTATAGACCTGCCGAAAAACCGCCACATTCTCGACAATGCGACCATCCGGCAACACCGCATGGATACGTTTCATCGCTGTCTCATAATCAATGCCCCCAGATTGGGCCGGATCGTAAGCAGGATCCGCAATGTCCACAAATGCCACAAGCCCCCGCCCCGCATCCTTGCTCTTGAGAAAATTCACCTCCCGCAAACAGAGGGGACATTCCCCGTCATAAAGCAATTGGATCGGCCTAGCGGTCTGACCTAGGGATCCTGTCGAATTTGTTGAGGGGGAATGGGTCTGATTGATCCTGTGCTCAGGCAGGGCTTTGGGAGTCATGCAATCTAATCTGGCTTAATACTTCTTCAAGTTTAGCCTTTTCGTTTCAGCGTCGATTGTGGCCATCCAGCATCTTGAGCTGACGATAGACCGTTTCGATCCGGATCAGATCGGCTCCCTGGGCTTGAGCCGCCCGCAATGGATTGCCCACGATTGCCTCCACCTCTAGAGGACGTTGGTCTTCATAATCAAGCTTCATGCTGGTGCTGTAGGGGGCCATCTTGGCGGTTCGCTCCAACATGTCGGCAACTAACTCTTCTGACACGATGCGACCACAGGCGGCAGCTCCCACCACCACCTCTCGCATCAGGTCTTCCGCCAACTGACGAGCTTCGGGATCCCCCATCATCTGATCGGTGGTTGCCCCCAAGATTACCGACAGACTATTGAACGGGATATTCCACACCAATTTGATCCAGCGAGATTGCAACAGGTCTTCACTGAGTTGGATCGAGATTCCAGCCTGTTCCAAATCAGCCCTGATCTGCTCCATCCGAGGGGAGATACCACAGGCGACATAATTTGCCCCATACTCCCCGAGCTGAATGGCCCCATAGTCCAGGTGGGCGATATGCCCCGGCCCTACTTTGTTCGAGCTAATGAAACACAAGCCCCCCATCACATGATCCGATCCGACGATCTCGGCCACCCATTCTTCTCCCCCCAGTCCGTTCTGCAACAGCAGCACCACCCCGCCAGGGGCCAATACGGCGGGCAACAAGTCTGGCAGGAGATGATTCTGCGTTGCCTTGAGCGCCACGAGCACCACATCACAGGCGGGCATCTCAGCCACATTCCCGTAGACCTGCACCGTTGGTAAGCAAAAGTTCCCCTGGCAGGAACCAATCTTCAGCCCATGCTGACGAACGTGTTCCACATCTCCACGGCATAAAAAGTGAACCTCTTGCCCCGCCTGTTGCAGCTTGGCTCCATAAAAGCCACCGACAGCTCCTGTCCCAATCACGCCATAGCGACGACGGGATCCCAAGCAACGAGATTCTACCCCCAGCGTATCTTTCACGATCTCACGAATGGCCGGATCCCCCTTACAAAGCGCTTCTCTCCACCATAAATCGTAACCATCACCGACTGGGCAAGATCCAGGGATCCCAATCTAGGGTTCTAGCTCCCCTACTCCAGCCCCCTAATCTGTGCGGTGTAATCTTCTAGCTATCCTAGAGACAACTCATCGAGAGCAAGGACTGAGGCGATGACCACCACCACAGCCAAGATGACCTTCGAGGATTTTCTCAACTACGACGATGGATCGGATTATCTCTATGAACTCGAAAACGGGGAGTTAATCAAGATGCCCTCTGAAAGTGAGCTGAATCGTAGAGTGGCAATGTTTCTCGTTGCTTACTTTCTCCAACTCGGGATCCCTTCCTCTCGCCTCACGATGAAATCTGAGATTGCTGTGAGTGGCCTATCCGTGTCCGTCAGAATCCCTGACTTAGTGCTTTTTTCCGAAGAACTTGCCGAGGCTCTCAAAGGATCCCGTCGCTCTCTCATCCTGATGGAGATGCCTCCCCCCCAACTGGTCGTAGAGGTAGTCAGTCCCAACCAAGAAAAGCGTGACTACCGTTACAAACGCTCCGAATATGCTGCCCGAGGCATCCAAGAGTATTGGATCGTGGATCCCATGGCTCAAAAACTCACCCTGCTGGAATGGGTGGAAGGACTCTACGAAGAGAAGATCTATGCTGGCGAACAGCCGATCTACTCCCCTCTACTAGGATCCCTCGATCTCACTGTCAACCAACTGCTAGCAGGCTGACCCGATCCGTAGATAGTTCACCTACCGCTTCAATCGGCCAAGACCTCAGGCCCAACCATCGTCTGTAGATCAGTCAGATAGGGATCCAGTAACTGCATACTCACAACCCCTTTATGGTTGAGTCGATGGGATCCCCAGATAGTCCTCATCTCCAACCTGCTGTATGCCAACCCATCCGTTCTCTGCGCCAGCCCCCCTATTGGATCAGTTGGCCTACCCCTTGCGAATTCTGGGCATCGATCCCGGCTTGGCCACCATGGGCTATGGCTGTCTCGAAGTCCAATCATCAGGATCCCTCCATCCCCTCGACTATGGGGTCATCTCCACATCAGCTCAGGATCCCACCCCCAAACGCCTGCAAACCTTGCATCAAGACCTGACAGAACTCTTAGCTACCCTCCAACCCCACCGGGTCGCTGTCGAAAAACTCTTCTTCTATAAGATGGGCAACACCATCCAGGTGGCCCAAGCCCGAGGCGTCATTCTTCTTGCCCTAGCCGAGGCCAACCTGATCCCTCACGAATACGCTCCTCCCCAAATCAAGCTCAGCCTCACAGGCTATGGCAGAGCGGACAAGGTTGCTATCCAGCAAGCCATCACCCAAGAACTCAATCTAGATGGGATCCCTCGGCCCGATGATGCTGCTGATGGCTTGGCCATTGCCCTCACCCACTGGCATTACCGCCATGAGTGGAATTCTAAGAAGCCCTAAAGCCTTGCCCAACAAGGATTAGGGAGGATTTTCTAAAAAAAAGAGCAAAAAACTTTCCGAAAGGGGTTGACTCAATCGGGTGATCCACGTTAGATTCATTAAGCGGTCGACGGAGAGAGGCGAGAGCCAAACACCCAAGCCGCCCGAACCATGAAAGAGAAATAGCCTGAACAGCCATTTAAAGACAAGGCCACGTCAAAATATTGTGGCTGTCTTAAAGGGAAACTCAATGAGTTCTCCTGAGAGATAGCAAATCACAAAAACAAACGATGAGCAAGTCAAGATGCTGAGATGAGGTGAAGAGCTTAGGCTCGGAGCCAAATCTGAAATCTTGCATTCAAACTTTTACGAAGAGTTTGATCCTGGCTCAGGATGAACGCTGGCGGTATGCTTAACACATGCAAGTCGAACGAAGTCTTCGGACTTAGTGGCGGACGGGTGAGTAACGCGTGGGAATCTAACCCTAGGTGGGGGACAACAGTTGGAAACGACTGCTAATACCCCATATGGTGCAAGCTGAAAGAGTTTCGCCTAGGGATGAGCCCGCGTCTGATTAGCTTGTTGGTGAGGTAAAAGCTCACCAAGGCGACGATCAGTAGCTGGTCTGAGAGGACGATCAGCCACACTGGGACTGAGACACGGCCCAGACTCCTACGGGAGGCAGCAGTGGGGAATTTTCCGCAATGGGCGAAAGCCTGACGGAGCAATACCGCG
>JBHJNR010000177.1:0-5854 GCA_050330615.1 Cyanophyceae cyanobacterium | reverse complement strand
GCAATGTCATCGATCCCATGAGTTTGGTCAATGGGGGCAAAGACCAGAAAAAAGAGCCCGCCTATGGAGCCGATGTGGTGCGGCTGTGGGTGTCCAGTGTGGACTACTCTGGCGATGTGCCGCTGGGGAATACGATCCTGGGACAGATGGCGGATGTCTATCGCAAGATTCGCAATACCGCTCGCTTTTTATTGAGCAATCTGTTTGATTTTGATCCAGCCCAGGATGCGGTTCCCTACAGCGAATTACCAGAATTGGATCGCTATATGCTGCACCGGGCGGATGAGACCAATCAAGAGATTACCAGCGCCTATGAGGTCTATCAATTCTTCCGGGTTTTTCAGGCGGTTCAAAACTTTTGTGCGGTGGATCTCTCCAACTTCTATTTGGATATCTGTAAAGATCGTCTCTACATCAGCCACGCCAACTCCCCCCGGCGGCGGCAAGCCCAGACGGTGATGGCCTTGATGTTGGAAAACCTGGCTCGGGCCATCGCACCCATTCTCTCCCATATGGCTGAGGAGATCTGGAGCGGGATCCCCTATGCCAAGTCTGCTGAGTCGGTCTTTGCGGCGGGGTGGTTTTAGATGGATCCTGAGTGGAGCCAACCTGAGTTAGCCACCACCTGGACTCAATTGCGGCAGGTTCGTCTGGAAGCGAATAAGGTGCTGGAGAAAGCTCGGGCGGAGAAGACCATTGGAGCTGCTGTCGAAGCAAAACTCTCCCTCACTGTGGGGGATCCCGTTCTGTGTGAGATCCTACAATCCCATGCTGATGAACTGCGTTATCTGTTGATCGTCTCAGAGGTGACCCTCAGTCTCGATCCGGCCCAAGCGGGGATCCAAGTGGTGGTGCAGCCCGCATCTGGACACAAGTGTGTGCGGTGCTGGAACTACTCCACCCATGTGGGTGAGTCGGAGCAGCATCCCGAGTTGTGTGAACGCTGTGTAGGGGCCTTGGCGGGAACTTTTTAGGGGAGATCCCAAGCCTCGGTCCGTTCTTGTAGCCACCCAGATGATCTTAAGGTCTCAATCTCTTGAGCGACCCAACGGGAGAGTTGGATCCGATCAGTCCCTTTTGCGGTTACTACGGCCAACCCCGAGCTAGAAAGTGGGGGATCCAAAAGACGATAACCAGGGTTTGACCGCAGCCATCCTGCCAGCACGCTGATATCGGCCACAACAGCCTCCACCGCCTGCAAAGTCAAGAGGTCCAAACCGTCTTGATAATTGCCAATGGTTAATATCTCTGCCGTTGGAAGGGAGAGAGTCGCCCTTTGCACGGCTTCTGAGCCAGCCAAGGCCACTATTCGTCGGTTATGTAGGTCAGCCCATCTCTGGATCGGACTGTCTGCCCTCACCACGATGCCGATACCATCCAGGTAATAGGGGCGGCTAAAGCTAACTTCGCGGGCCCGAGTGCTGGTCACCCCCATCTGAGCAATCACGAGATCTACTTGATCTGAGATCAGTACCGCAAGGCGATCTTGATTGGCGGTAGGGATCAATTCGACCGCATCACTAGATCCCAATAATCGGCGGGCCAGTTCCCGAGCAATATCGATTTCAAACCCCACCAGTTGCCCATTTGGATCTAGAAAACCCAAAGGAGGGAGATTCCCTTTGACCGCAACCCGTAGGATCCCATCCTCAACGATCTCATCTAAGGATCGAGCCTGGAGAAGATCAGAACCGAAACCCAAAGCAAAAAGGATCCCGAGTGCAAAACTCAGGATCCTTTGTCTCCATTGAACCCTAGATCTCTTCACTCAGTCAGCTCGCCTTGCACTGGATGGGTTTAATCCTATCAGGCTAACTAAGTTTATTGGTTGAGATCTAGATCTAAGAGGCTTGAGGCCGGACAGATTCGAGCACTTGGGTAAACCCTTGTGGATCCATGACGGCCATCTGAGCCAACATCTTCCGGTTTAAACCCACATTTGCCTTGGTGAGGTGATTGATCAACTGGCTATAGCTCATGTCGTGCAAACGAGCAGCCGCATTGATGCGGGTAATCCACAACCGCCGAAAATCGCGCTTGCGTCTCCGCCGATCCCGGTAGGAGTTACGCAGCGCTTTCATCACCCGCTGATTAGCTGTTCTAAACAGCTTCGAAGCAGCCCCTCTAAAACCCTTGGCTAGCTTTAAGATCTTCTTTCGACGTTTGCGGGCTACATTGCCGCGCTTCACTCGTGTCATGGCTTCGTTTTCTCCAAAAATTCAGAATGGGGACAAAATGAGGGCTGGTGTCCAAGAAACCTCACAACCTTGCTATGGTCAGGGTTCTCTTTCGAGTCATTCAAGACAGAAGGACTCAATGCGGTGCATAGCCACTCAATCAGAGGTTGGGGTCAAACTCAGACTAACGACTGTAAGGCATCATCAACCGGACATTCTCGGCATCACGCTCATCCACCAAGGCTGTACCCCGCAGGCTGCGCTTGCGCTTGGTGGTTTTGTGCTCTAGCAAGTGATTGTGACCAGAACGGCGAAACTTGATCTTGCCGCTACCAGTAAATTGGAAACGCTTGGCCGCCGACCGACGGGTTTTGAGCTTAGGCATGGTCTTCAGTAAGATAAGGATCAGTTACAGTCGGCGTCAACAAGCCGCGATCTGCTAGCTTACCGGATCCCAGGGGCTATCATCAAGTCTTTGTCACAACTCAGCCTCTACCAAGGCCATGAGCCTCACACTTAAGAGGAAGCTCTAGTGGACATAAGAAGTGTTGACGATTCTATCTGGCAAACCCCAATGATCCCCAAAACAGGTATGGTCTCGATTCAACGAGAAGGCTAAAAAGATTCAAACAGGCTTAGCCTGATTAGCCTTGTAAAAAAGCGGTCATCACCCATGTATTCTTTATTCTGGATGTTAGCCGGTGGCTGCACTATCCCATAGATGTAGCTGCACTGTCCAATAGCTGCACTGTCCAATAGCGGGACTGTCCAATAACCGATCGAGCAACCCTGATCTGAATCAGATAGAGAGCAAGGCGGGAAATCTCAATACAAGTCTCCTCTCTAGTTATCAATCTGCATAGGGAGGACAATAAGTCAACTTAATTCATCATCCTCCCAAGATGACCCAACCGAAAGGCTACTTCCTTAATGATTTCAGTCAACTGTACCCATCGGCTAGATCAGGATCACTCATCAACGCGCTCTAGCTTAATATGTTGATGACCTAGCTTGATCTCAAACTCGTCTCCAGGATTAAGGCCCATCTCTTTTGTATAGGCAGCGCCAATCAAGAGATTACCATTCTTATGAACCGATACCTTGAAAGTAGGTGTTCGACCTCGGGTTCCCCCCTTGTCACTCGCATCGAGATTGACGCCTTCTGCCTCAATCAAGGCATTGTAGAACTTCATTAGATTCACCCGCTCCTGTTTGTTACTGGTTAAGGTGACATATCCACAGGCACGAGCTTTTTCTTTGATGTCGGCATCACCCATTGATATGACCTTCTCAATCAGTTCCTCTCCGATTAAGGCTTTGACTTGAGATGAACTTGAGGTCTTCTTGGCGGCAGAAGCTTTTGGGGTGGAGGTGCGAGTTGACTTAGGTTTTGTTGCTGTTTTGGCTGGCATCTGATTAAGTTCGTGATCTGCATTATTAGTTTAGCGATAAAAAAGTCCCGAAAGCAATCTTTATGGCATCAATGAGCAAAAATCAGGTCGAAATCTTTATTCTGTGCCCCTCAGATCAGTCTAGTATGTCCCTAATGAAAGCATAAAGTAGCACTGATGTGAGAGAAAAAGGCTCCTGTCAGGATGCCCACAGGATTAAATGCATGGGCCAGACCTAAAGATAGGTACCCCTCAGAACAGGGGGTAACCTTGCAGAAAAAAGGTCAAGTGATGATGTCAATCCAGTGTTAAGTGTATTCTTGCCAAGCCAGCAGGGATCCCCGGCCAGGAGGTAACTAAGCTGAGGCTGGAAAGTCTGCGTGGGAGTATCTACCGCAGTAAAGTTGGGTGCTTGTGGGCACTCACAGTAGGCTAAACATGAAATCACCTGGAATCCGGTCTGCGTATGATGATGACTGTAGGGTCAATAGTTTGCTTGGAGAAACCCAGATGAAAGCACCCGTTCTATCATCATTTTGGATCACAGTTGCCTCTCTATCGTTGGGGTTAGCAGTGATTAGTCTTGATTCCGTCAATGCCCAAAGCCGAGTTGCTCCCTTTCCGCAACCTGCTCAAAATCAGACTTTGGAGACAGGGGCACGTTCGATCATTGTCAATCCAGTGGCAACTGACTTCCGCTTAGATTTAGGAGTCAATAAGCCCGGTAATAACCCTGTCTATCGAATTGGTGAGCCGATCACCCTCTCGCTAGTACCCAACCGAGATGCCTACTTCTATCTGTTTAGTATTGAAGCCGGTGGTCGCGTCAACTTAATCCTGCCGAACCGATTTGCTGGGGGGCAGCATTTTGTCAGGGCAGGCGAACGGCGTACCTTTCCTGCTCCTAATGCCAACTACCGCTTTTCAATTGCGGGACCGCGTGGCCAAGCCCAAGTCTTTGCCGTGGCGTCCAAACAAGCCCTCAATCTGGATTCCATCGCCCAATTCCAAGGTAATGAGTCATTTGCCCGTACTCAGGTGGATCGCTCAGGCTTAGGTAATGCCATCTCAAGAGCGATTGTGGTGGAAGAGGTACCGCCTCCTGACTGGGTGACCAGCACATTGCTTTACCAGGTACGTTAGATAGGAACAATTGAGGGATAGGATCGAGTGGCTGACTGCCTCTATTTTTGATCAGATATCCTCTCACCCACAGAGTGCAATCAATGGTTTACTTGTCTGTTTAAGGTGACCTGGATCCCCCCCATCCATCGCTGGCCCAAAGTCTGGCAGAATGCCTCCTGGATGATGCTGGGGAACGGGCTGCGGCTGGGTATTTCAGCCTTCTACTTTATTGGGCTGGCCCGATTTTTGGGGCCGGATGCCTTTGGCTTATTCTCGGGGATCCTTGCCTGTGGGGTGTTAGCTTCCCCTTTTGCTTGTTTGGGGCAGCCCGATCTGCTCACTCAACACCTTAGCCGGGATCCTCAGGATCCTCAGGGATTGTGGGCCAAGGGGTTAGCTATTGCAGCAGTGACCGGACTGGTGCTTTCGCTGCTCTTGTGGATGCCGCTCACGGCTTGGTTACCCGAGGCGGATCCTAGGGCTGTGGGATTGCTGATTCTGGCGGAGGTTTGGTTGACCAGCCTCCAACATGTGCAGAAGGGTGCCCTCACAGGTCTAGAGCGGATCCCAGTTGTCGCCGTTATCGATACGGGTATGGCAGCAGGGCGACTCGGCATCCTGCTGCTGGCATGGTTTTGCAATTGGCAGGGATTAGCCCTATGGAGTGGTCTCTATGCCGGAATGACGGCGTTAGCTGTGCTGCTGACTGCCACATGGATCCGATTGTCGAGAGAAAAGGAGGGGGCTTTCAGGCTTACTCCTACTGGTGGGATCCGCCTGTTGTTTGGACAGTTGTTGGAGCAAATGAAGACTGGATGGGAATTTGCGGTTGGGATGATCGCGATTCGTACCTTTGCTGAACTGGATAAGTTGTTGTTGCCTCGATTGGCCTCAGCGGCACAGGGGGGGATCTATAGCGCGGCCTATCGGGTGATCAATATTGCCCAAACACCGGTGATCGCCCTGATGACCAGCAGTTTTGCAGGTATTTGTCGGGCTGGTGAGAGTGGGATCCGATCTGCTTGGAGGCATAGCCATCGCCTCTTGGTTATCACGGTGGTCTATGGCTGTGGTGTGACTGGGCTCCTGATTCTGGGATCCCGTTTGCTGCCTTGGATCTTGGGGCCAGAGTATAGCGAAACAGCAGTTGCCCTCCGGTGG
>JBHJNR010000176.1:0-6071 GCA_050330615.1 Cyanophyceae cyanobacterium | reverse complement strand
GGTAAGCACTTTCAATCTCTTGGATCTGGTCTGGGGTGAGCAGCCCCAAAATCCCCCAATCTCTGAGACCTATCCGCAAGGTGGCCTTGTCCGATCGAACGGTTAGCTCCATCTGAAAGATTTGTTGCTCGTCTGCCATTGCTAGACCAGTCAGCAAGAACACCCAAGTACTACCCTCTGTTATCTTGATAAGGTTGCAAAGGATAGAAAAAATTTATATTTGTAGAGAAATTAACCGTGGGATCCTCTGCACAGCTTTACCAGATGGCCCGGTGGATGGCGGGACACTTCAGCAATTTTGAGCAGGCCATCGCTCAGCCCATGTACTTTGCCTACATTCATGTTTATCAATGCCCTTTACCGGGCCATGTTTGGGGCGAGGAGGGCCTGGGATTCTATGTGGAACAGTCCTACGATATCTATCCCAATGCCCCCTACCGCCAGCGGGTATTGCACCTCAAAGATGAGCAGACAGCAGCAGGATCCCTCTTCTCGATCCAAAATTACGCTCTCAAGGATCCCGAGCCCTGGGCTGGCGCTGGGCGAGATTTAGACCGTTTGCAAAAGCTCACTGTAGATGATCTTGAACCCCTCTGTGGCTGTGTGACGACGGTGCAGTGGACAGGCACCCTATTTCAGGGTCAGAGCATCCCCGGCAAAACCTGTCTGGTTTTTCGCAAAGACCGACAGACTTATCTGCACAGCGAATTTGAGATTGCTGAGAACCATTTTCGCAGCCTCGACCAAGGCCGGGATCCTGAAACGGACAAAGTAATCTGGGGATCCCTGTCTGGCCCCTTTGAGTTTGTCCAACAGGAGAATTTTGACCAGCATGTGGATCCTCAATTGAGGTTAGAACCCATCCATTAGCAGATCATCAATCGCTCCCTACGCTGGCATGGGCGGTTGACCGACTCAGTAGCTGTGAACCAGACTGGGGGTAGTGGTCAAAACAGAGGGATCCTGCAATGAGTTTAATTGGCAACCTAATTTGGTTGGTGTTTGGCGGTTTCTTGGCAGCAGTTGGCTACATCATTGGGGGGCTGGGCATCTGTTTAACCATTATCGGCATCCCATTTGGGATCCAATCCATCAAGTTGGGCGTGGCCGCTCTCTTTCCCTTTGGCAAGCAGGTGGTGGCCCGACCCGGTGCCGATAACCCACTGACATTGGTCTTTAATGTGATCTGGTTGATCTTCTTTGGTTGGGCTCTCGTCCTCAACCACCTGTTCTGGGGCGTGCTGCTGGCCATTACGGTGGTGGGGCTGCCCTTTGCCAAGCAACACTTCAAGCTCATGGGGTTGGCGCTGCTACCCTTTGGCCGCGATCTGCGTTGATAAGCTCAACATTTAGAAACTTAAGCCCGATCCTGAACTATCAAGGTTGGGAATCGGGGTCAAATCCATAGCGGTCGCGAACTAGATAGAGGGGGCGATGCTTTGTCTCCTCAAAAATGCGACCCAAATACTCCCCCATCACCCCCAACGAGATCAGTTGGATCCCGCCCAAAAACAGCACCACCACCATGAGGGAGGCATAGCCCGGCACCGCCACCCCATAGACGAGCGTCCAGACAATCAAGCCCACAGCATAGGCAAGGGCTACCACCGATAAGGTCACCCCCACATAACTCCAGATCCGCAAAGGAATAGAGCTAAACGAGGTAATCCCTTCCACCGCCAGATTCCACAGTTTCCAATAGTTCCAAGTGGTGGTGCCTCGATGGCGGGGAGCGCGATCATAATAAATGGCCACCTGGCGATAGCCCACCCAAGCAAAGATCCCCTTCATAAAACGGCTCCGCTCGCGCATCTGGCCAATCGCATCCACCACCCGCCGATCCATCAGCCGAAAATCCCCGGTGTTGCGAGGGATGGGAATACTGCTGAGATGGTCAATGACTTGATAAAAACTGCGGGCGGTGAACTGTTTGAACCAGCTCTCTCCTTGGCGAGTCCGTCGGACGGCATAGACCACGTCATAGCCTTCCTGCCAGCGGGCCACCATCTCAGGGATCAACTCTGGTGGATCCTGTAAATCCGCATCAATCGGGATCACCGCCAAGCCCCGGCTAGCATCGATCCCCGCCGTCAGAGCAATCTCCTTGCCAAAGTTGCGGGACAAGTCCAGCACCTTAATGGCGGGATCCCGTTGTTGGTGAGCCAGCAAGCCCTGAAGGGTCAAATCCCGACTGCCATCATTGATGCAGATCAGCTCATAGGGCAATCCCACCCTAGCCAGCACGGATCCCAATCGCTCAAACAGGTAGTCTAGGTTTTTCTCCTCGTTGTAACAAGGCAAGACCACCGAGAGATGAGGGATCCCCATGCTTGGATAACCGCTAGGAAACTGAGCCAGGACACTATGAGGGAGGCAGGGCTTCGGATCTCTTAATTCACCCAGTGAATGGCCATATGCTCAGCCAAGTCAACCACCCGCTGAGAGTAGCCCCACTCGTTGTCATACCAGGCCATGACCTTGATCATGTCGCCACCTAGCACCGCTGTCATCTCGGCATCCACAATGGCGGAGCAATCATGCCCGCGATAGTCGGATGAAACCAAAGGCAGTTCTGAGTATCCCAGGATCCCGCGCAGGCCATTTTCAGAGGCCTCCTTGAGAGCGCCGTTGACTTCCTCGACGATCACGCTCTTCTCGGTCTGGATCACCACGTCCACCAGCGAGACATTGGGGGTGGGCACCCGCACCGCCACGCCATTGAGCTTGCCCTTCAGTTCGGGGATCACCAAAGCCACCGCTTGAGCCGCCCCGGTGGTGGTGGGAACCATGCTCAGAGCTGCCGCCCGTGCCCGCCGCAGATCCCGATGGCCACCATCCAAAATCCGTTGGTCACCCGTGTAGCTATGGGTGGTGGTCATAGAGGCCCGGACAACGCCGAACTTGTCGAGGATGACCTTCATGACAGGACTGAGGCAATTGGTGGTGCAACTGGCATTGCTGACCACATTGTGCCGGATGGGATCATACACATCTTGGTTGACCCCATACACAAAGGTAGGAATGTCACCTTTAGCAGGAGAGGTGATCATTACTTTCTTGGCCCCGGCTTCCATATGTCGAGACGCTCCGGCATAGTCCCGGAAAACACCTGTTGCCTCAATTACCAAATCAATGCCGAGATCTTTCCAGGGCAAATTGTTGGGATTGCGGTCAGAAACCACCGTGATGGTCTTGCCATCGATCAAAAGATTTCCGTTGGAGGCTGCAATGTCGTGACCTTGAAAGGTGCCCAAGATTGAGTCATATTTGAGGAGATGAGCAGCAGTTTCGGCGTCTGAAGTATCGTTGACAGCCACAACCTCGATATTAGACTGTGTGCGCCCGAGCCAACAGCGCATAAAGTTGCGCCCAATCCGTCCAAAACCGTTGATTGCGACCTTAACCACTGCCTCTGACCTCTCTGATCTAGGGTTGACTCTGTTGGGAATGAAGTGCAAGTTGAGCGTAACGCTCTGGATGGCTCATCCCTTAATCGCTCGTCCCTAGTAGCACCCAACGAGCGGTGGATACAACGACCTAGACACATATTATCGAGTGGTCGGGCGAGGGGATGTCTGCTTAGCACATGATATCGCAACTCTGACGCACTCTCAGGGTTTTCTTTGGGATTGGCCGTTGCTTGATGGAGCGCTCTGGGTGTGTCATCTCCCTGTAGTAGCCAATACAAATCGCCCTATGCTTTACGCCTACCATCGGAGATTAAGCTATTAAGGAATTGGTTATGAGTGGAAATGAGCTGCGCGCCCAGGCCATTGCCGGTATTGCCTGTCGGCCCAAGGTGACTGTAGATCTGCCAGGGCGACTGGAAGACCTGTGGGCCAAGGACGTGTTTACGCTCAATAAGATGCAGGAGACCTTGCCTGAATCAGTCTTTAAGTCCCTCAAAAAGACCATTCAAACTGGCGCGCCTCTGGATGTTTCCGTGGCGGATGCTGTGGCGGTTGCGATGAAGGACTGGGCCACCTCCAAGGGTGCCCTCTACTATTCTCATGTGTTTTATCCTTTGACCAATGCCACCGCCGAGAAACACGATGGCTTCATTTCGGTGCAGAGCGATGGATCGGTGATTTCTAAGTTTGCTGGCAAGGTTTTGGTGCAAGGGGAGCCAGATGGATCTTCGTTCCCCAACGGCGGTATTCGTTCCACCTTTGAGGCTCGTGGCTACACTGCCTGGGATGTGACCAGCCCCGCCTTTGTGATGGAAACCGAAAACGGAGTCACCCTCTGCATCCCCACTGTATTCGTAGCCTGGACTGGGGAGGCTCTCGACAAGAAAACGCCCCTGCTCCGCTCCAACTCTGCCATGAGCAAGGCTGCCACCCGTGTGCTCAAACTGTTGGGCCACACTGAGATTGCTCCTGTCAACTCCAGTTGTGGCGCTGAGCAAGAATATTTCTTGGTGGATGCCAACTTTGCCACCGTTCGTCCCGATCTCTTGCTAGCTGGCCGCACCCTATTTGGTAAAGCCCCCGCCAAAGGCCAACAGTTTGATGACCACTATTTTGGTGCCATCCCTGAGCGGGTGCAGATCTTCATGCAGGATGTAGAGAAAAAGCTCTACCGCTTAGGGATCCCGGCAAAGACACGCCACAATGAGGTGGCCCCTGGTCAGTTTGAGATTGCCCCGTTCTTCGAGGCGGCCAACGTTGCCAGCGATCACCAGCAGCTGATCATGACCGTGTTGCGTAACACAGCCAAAAAGCACGGATTTATGTGTCTGCTCCACGAAAAACCGTTTGCGGGCATTAACGGGTCGGGCAAACACGTTAACTGGTCAGTGGGCAATGCCACTCAAGGTAATTTGCTAGATCCCGGCGACACCCCCCATTCCAATGCTCAGTTCCTTGTGTTCTGCGGGGCGGTGATTCGGGGTGTCCACAAATATGGGCCGCTCCTCCGTGCTGTGATCGCCACAGCCAGTAATGACCATCGGCTTGGAGCGAATGAAGCCCCTCCTGCCATTATCTCCATCTACCTGGGCACACAACTTCAGGAGGTGTTTGACCAGATCGCTCAAGGTGAGGTGAAGGGATCCCCAATCACAGGCTTGATGGATTTGGGGGTGGATACGCTGCCGAGTTTCCCCAAGGATCCCGGAGACCGCAACCGCACCTCACCCTTTGCCTTTACCGGAAATCGGTTTGAGTTTCGGGCGGTGGGGTCGGGCCAATCAGTAGCTGGGCCACTGGTGGCAATGAACACGATCTTGGCGGATTCCTTAAACTGGATGGCCGATCATCTGGAGGTCAAACTGACGGCTGGAGTGGCCCTCAACGTTGCCATTCATGATGTGCTGAGAGATGTGATTCGTGATCATGGGGCGATTGTTTTCAACGGCAACGGATATTCTTCGGAATGGCATGAGATGGCTGTCAAGGAGCGGGGTCTGGCCAATCTGCGCACCACGGCGGATGCCCTACCTGTTCTCCGTCAGCAATACATCGAAGACCTGTTCATTCAGGAAAAAGTCCTCACCCCTGTGGAACTGGGTAGCCGTTTTGAGGCTTACTCTGAGCAGTACATTCAGCACATTGAGGTGGAAGCCAGACTGGTCATCAGCATGGCCAAAACCATCATCTATCCTGCCGCTATCCGCTATTTGGGCGAGTTAGCCAAAACCATTGATGATATGGCTCGGATTGGGGTTGAGCTTAGTAAAGACAGCATTGTCAAGGTGGCCGATCTGGTCAAGTCAATGATGGCCTCGGTGGAAAATCTGAGTGATATGCTGACCAAGCATTTCATGTCTGCTGAAGAGCATATGCAGTTCTGTGCCCAAACCATTTGCCCCTTGATGGCTGAGGTGCGCGAGTATGCCGATGCTCTAGAGGGTGAGGTAGCCGATGACCTCTGGCCGTTGCCCACTTATCAAGAGATGCTGTTTATTAAATAAGTAGCCAGTCAACTCAGTCTTTTTGCAGTCAAGGTATTTAGTGAAGTACCCGACTCTGATTGCTATGCAATACAGAGCGGGCTTCTCTAATCAACCGCAACCGCCTCTGGAAGGGTAGACTTACGCCTTCCTCCCTTTGGTCTTACATTGCGTCCTA
>JBHJNR010000175.1:0-5009 GCA_050330615.1 Cyanophyceae cyanobacterium | reverse complement strand
CATCAAGATCACCTCTGGAGTCCGAGCTACTTTGCTGGATCTTGCAGGGGTGCCCCTATCAAAGTGGTTCGTGAATACCTTGAGCAGCAAGGCAAAAAGCCGTCCTAGAAGGACGGGGGTTGTATCCCATTTCCAAGGCTCATAGGATCCCTCTGTGGGAACGATCACGACTGATCGAGCCTTGTTAGAGCGAATCCTGTTGGAGCTTTTGAATAATGCCTGTAAATACACGCCGCCCCAAGGATCCATCACCCTCTTAATCACAACTGAAGCAGATCAAATCCACTTCCAGATCACCAATACCGGGGTGACCATTCCTCCAGATGAAATCCCAAAGCTGTTTGATAAATTCCACCGCATTGCTCGGCTAGACACCTATCAACAGGGGGGAACAGGCTTGGGACTAGCCCTGGTCAAAAAAGCCTGCGAACTGTTGCAAGGGGAAATTGAGGTGGAGAACCAGGACAAGATCACCCGCTTTGCCGTCCGGTTGCCAGTCTCCATGATCATTCCAGCCGCCAAGCCCCCTGAGTCAGATAGGGCCCTTGAGGATCGGTATACCCGCAATCAGAAACGGCAGGACAGGATGGCTGATTGATGCTTCTCCTGCTCACGCTTCGTGGATGGGGGAGGATATCAATCACAGAGCCAACGATCTGCACCATCAGCCCTCTAATCCGGGTAGATCAATCTCCACAAAAAAGGGCTCTACTAGCCCCCATTCGGGCAACAGCGGCTGGGGCACTACCGTCAAACTGGAAATAAAGGTTCCCTCATGGGAAACCAGGGATCCCAGGCGGGCAGCGGAAGCTTCTGTCCACCGCACCACCCAGTTGGGCTGCAATCCCAAGATCACCACCACCAACGCCAAAACTGCGGCTGGCAAGCGTTCCGTCAGAGTCCGGCGAGGCATACTGATGGCCACCGAAGAGAGGCGACCAAAGAAAATCCGGTTGACCATCAATAAAAAGTAAGCTGCCGTCAAGCCGGTGCCCACCATACATAAGAGGGTCTGCAGGGGGAAAATCTCAAAGCTGCTGCGAAACACCACAAACTCGGCTATGAAGCCAACCATGCCCGGTGTGCCCGCACTGGCCATCACCCCCAAGATCATCAAGCTGCCCACTAACGGCAACCCCCGCTCCGGGTTGAGCAAGCCTCTCAACAGCTTCAGGTCGCGGGTACCTGTGTTGGCATAGACCGCCCCCACCAGCAAAAACAAGAGCGCTGAGATCAGTCCGTGGCTGACCATCTGAAACACCGCCCCCACCATGCTAAGGGGGGTAGCCGCTGCCGCTGCTAGCAAGACATAGCCCATGTGGGCCACCGATCCAAAGGCAACAATTTTTTTGATATCTTGCTGAGCTAGCGCGTTAAGGGATCCATAGATCACATTCACCACCGCAATCGCCGCTAACCAGGGGGCCACCACCTGCCAGCCCTCCGGCAACATCTGTACCCCAAACCGCAACAAGCCATAGGTGCCCAGCTTGAGCAGGATCCCGGCCAGCATGACAGAAACAGGGGTGGAGGCTTCGACGTGGGCATCCGGCAGCCAAGTGTGCAGGGGCACCAGCGGGATCTTGATGGCCAACCCCAATAGGATGGGGATCAGTAGCAACACCTGTAGCGAGACCGGCTGGCTGGATCCTTCCAATGCGGCATAGTCAAAGCCAGGGGCATCCCCCAAGAAAGCCATGCCAAAGAACCCTACCAACAGCAGGATCCCGGCTATAGCGGTATAGATCAAAAACTTGAAGGAGGCATAGCCCCGCCGAGGCCCGCCCCAGATGGCAATCAATAAATAGAGCGGGATCAACTCGATCTCAAAAAAGAGAAAGAACAACATCAGGTTTTGGGACAAAAAAGCCCCTGTTACCGCCCCCCCCAACAACAGCATTAGCCCATAGTAGAGCCGTTGCCGCTGGCGAGTGCTGCTAGCCCAGATAGCCACTGTAACCAAGACGGTATTGAGCACCACCAAGGGCAATGAGATGCCGTCTACCCCCAGGGTGTAGCTGAGTCCCAACTCTGGCAACCAGGGCACGATCTCATTCAGTTGAGTGTCTGCCAAACTGGGATCAAACTGGGTTAACAGTAGGCTGCACAAGCCTAGAGAGGCCAAGGCAATCACCAAGGCCACTCGCCTTGCCTGCTCGGGGTTAGGCCAGATACCCACCAACAGGGATCCCAGAATCGGTAGCCAGATCAGTCCACTCAGCACAGGTTCTATCCCTTCTCGATTACAAACATACAGCTCCCTGGGCATGGCCCATTGCCCTGCTAGAGGATCCTAACGGGAACCTCGATTAATTGCCTTGTTGCGAATCCTCAAGGACCGAAAGCATCATTCCATCTTGGCTATTCTCAATAAGACAAGGATTACTTGAGGTGTCTTAATTAAAGGCTAATTTCGGATCCGATAGCAATGGCTTTGGCAGTTTCCTACAACTACAACAGGCTACCTGTCTAGGGGACGCTTTGATTGATTACCTTATTGCAAACTGAGGGAGCCTAAAATCCCTATGCATTCGTCCGAACTCTCAATAAGCCTTGTATCTTTCGATTCGGCATAAGTAGTCGATTTGCAGTTGAACGCCCAAGGTCTCAACATCAGGTGGTTGGATTAATTGTGTCGTATTTGAGGCAAAATCCACGTCTGGAACTGATTCAGGAAACAAGCAATTATTGTCTCAGCTAGAAAATATAGCTAAAGCAGCAGGCTTAAGAGTTGACCAATCAGTACTTGCATTCACGCAAAATGGTCGTAATCAGCTCTACGGTGATAAGAATCTAGTCAGTTACCTGTCACGCAAGGGTATTCCAAAATGGAATTAAGAAATTGATGTGTAAAATCGTTTGATGTCTATTTAACCTTTTGGGACTAAATCTTGGGTTATCTGACAAGCCAGTATACTGGAATTTCAACTCGCGCTAGATTAGTCCCTTTTGAAGTATTCTACCTTCAGACACTAGAGACTAATGCACTCTAGATTTGAATTGGCATAATGGCAGTTCACGGCTAAAGTTTGAAGGATGACTAAGCCTGGGACAAATTCCTGGAGGGTTTACCTCAAGGTGACGACACCATTGTAGTTGAGGATTTTTTGATCAGCGGTGAGTAGCGGCACACCTAAATTTTTGGCAGTAGCGACGATGAGTTGATCGGCTGGGCCTTTGTGGAATCCTGTCAGTCTTGTGGACTCAATGATGATGGCGAGCGTCAGTTCAAGGAGTTGAATGCCGGGATATGCGAGGGCCATTGTGAACCACTCTTCTAATGAACAGGGTAAGACTAATCGATCATATTCAACGAGTTTGGCGACTTCCCAACAGGAATAGAGGCTAATGCCCAATCCATGACTTTGATGGTTTTGGATCAAAGTTTGGTACTGCTCGGTGAGGCGGTGATCACCCTGAACCCACCAAATCCAGATATGAGTATCGAGAACAATCATTGCAAAACATCCCACTCTTCTAGGGGGGCGGCTGGAACAAAGGGATCCTCATAGCGATAGGGTTCCTTGCCTCGTAGAGGGTAGCCAGGGGGAGGGGGTGAATCAAGTTGGGATGCTGAGGTCAAATTGGCACGGGCTGATGGGAAGGCTTGGCTATCGTGTGTGTGTGTGGTTTTCAAGAAGCGGAGGAAATCAAGAACTTCGAGGATTAACGGATCAGAGACGTTATCGAGTTCCTGAAGTAAGAGGTCTTTGAGTGTCATCACATTTCTCCTGGACTGAATATCCTATGATTTCTAGGGTTGATTTCTAGGGTTGATTTCTGGGCTTTATCGTTCGGCATACAGCCTGTCCACTAATTGTTTAACACGATATAACTACTATGCGAAGGAGTAGCTATTGCTCTACATTCCCAAAAAAACCCTAAAAAGGGAGACTTTGAACATGATTTCTCCTTATCAAGGGGGGCTATGACTATCGCCACGTTGCGGTAGGGAGGGGGCAAATAGGTGACAGACAGTTCCTGAACAGGCTGTATAGGAAATCGAGACGAAAGAAGTGCTCAAATGCTTTGGGGTAGGATCCCAGACACCTGGAAAGAAGGCAGCACACTCTACACGTACTTCTGGAAATCTTACGAAAATTCATTCCAAAAGAGCAACATCAGCCAGTTGGCAAAGAAACAGGCCATGAATCATTAATTGAGCGATTAAATAATACTCTTAGGCAGCGGATTGGGAGGCTCTTCAGGGAAAATCTATCTTTCTCTAAAAAGCTCGAAAATCATATTGGCATGATACTTAACTTCCTTCATTATTATATTGAATCATTACTTGACTAGTAGTACCTGAGGATTTTAGGATATTGCTAACTCAATGATTTAGAACCAGCATGAACAATGGCTATGGGTTAACCACAAGCCCATTCGATGCGGTTCACTCAACCTTGGGCGGCAACTCAGTAGATCGAGGTAACAGGTGCATAGGCGGGACATTGTCAAGCTACTGGGTTTGATATTGCTGGGGTGTGGCAGCAGCACCCTTGTTGGAACAGGGGAAAGCCTGTCGACAAAGAAGCGAACCCTCGTGATTGGAGCGGGTCTCGCTGGCCTTGCTGCAGCCAAAGAATTAAAAAGGCATGGACACGAAGTAGTTATTTTGGAAGCCCGTGACCGAATTGGCGGACGTATCTGGACAAGTCACAAATGGCAAGACTTGCCCCTAGATCTTGGCGCAAGCTGGATCCATGGCATCCGAGGAAACCCAATCAATGACTTGGCAGAGCAAGTACAGGCCACTCGTCAGGTGACTAGCTACGAAAAATCAGCCTTTTACAACACAAACGGGCCATTACTCACTGTCGATGAAATGGCACGCCTCGAAGATATACGTAACCGGGTTTTCCGGGCCTTGCGAAACGCCCAGAATCGGGATCCCGATGTTTCAGTACGACAAGCCGCTTTGCCACTGACACAGCAGTTTCATTCGTCAGCAGAAGACAATCGTTTACTCAACTTTGTTCTCAATAGTGAGATTGAGCAGGAGTGGGGGG
>JBHJNR010000174.1:0-8829 GCA_050330615.1 Cyanophyceae cyanobacterium | reverse complement strand
TCCAACAGGTCACCCAACTCGGTGTCCTTGTCCTTGCCCACTTTGGTCTCTAGCGAGACTGAGCGTGGCACCCGCACCAACAGCTCCCGCACTTGGGGGGGAGTCATGTCTAGCTCGGCAGCAATATCCTCGATGGTGGGAGTGCGCCCCTTTTCTTGGGAGATCTTGCGCTGGGCTTTTTTGATTTTGTTCAGCTTTTCGGTGATGTGTACCGGCAAGCGAATGGTACGGCTTTGGGTGGCGATGGCACGGGTGATCCCCTGCCGGATCCACCAGTAGGCATAGGTGCTAAAGCGGTAACCCTTTTTGGGGTCAAACTTTTCCACCGCTCGTTCGAGGCCAAGGGTGCCCTCCTGGATCAAGTCCAGCAGTTCTAAGCCACGGTTCTGGTACTTTTTGGCCACCGACACCACCAACCGCAGGTTGGCTTTGATCATGTGATCTTTGGAGCGGTCGCCGGTACGCTGGAGCAACTGCACCTTTTCGGGGGTCATGTCGGCCCACTCAGGCTCCAACTTGGCCCGCTCGGCCCATTCGGCCACCGTGGGATCCCGACCCAGCTCTAGGTGCAGGGCAGCACGGGTTTCTAGAAGTCTCATGTAGTCCTGCACCTTTTGGGCCAGGGAGACTTCTTCATCACGACCCAACAACGGTACGCGACCAATTTCTTGTAAATAGAGCCGCACCAAATCGGTGGAACGGCGGCTGGGTTCCTCCTCGACATACTCACTTTCGCCGAAGTCAACAGAAACCCCAGTGGGATCCTGGTCTTCAGTAGAAACTATTTCGTTAGGATCGATTGGGTAGGTAGGCATTTGGGGCGTTGTTGTCTAGGGGTGGACGCTAAGGAACAGACGATTAAAATGTCCCTGAGGTTTTCACATAAGCCTGCAAAAATCCAAAATCTCTTGGATCAGTACAGATTTTGAGTTAGGATCCTTCAGGCAAAGCCTAGGATTCTTCTAAGGTTGATCTGGCAGGGTAGTCTCAGACGGTAGGGCTCAAGTGACTGAGACGCTAAATCGACTGTGACTGGAGTGGTAAGTGGGCTGACAACCTGACGAACAGTTGAGTGTTGGTTCAAGTCTATTGAGTGAACGGTCATTGCATTTACTTCTAGTCTTCCCCAGAGTATCGACAAGTTGGCCATCCAAAGCCGCATTTCTTGCTACAGCTTTGTCACGATTTCCGGTTTTCTGTCTCAATTTTGCTCAATCTTGCGATTGATGAGCAGGCCATAATCGTGGGACACCCCTAATGCCAACTCAGTACAGTCAAGCTAACTTGTTAAGTTAAATCAACTGAGTTGAAGCTGTACTAGCATTCCCTGCCGACAAAAGAATACATGAAGGACACTTGAGAGACTCTTGAGGGTGACACCACTAACAGCAAGTCAGCCCAGATGAGACATCGGGCTGTGATCTTGGTTAGCGGCACAAGGATTACATAACTTAATTATAGACTGGCTTTGAGATTGTGGGATGAGATCCTTGGTAGTGGCTTCAGGGGAGAGCCGCTGATCAATCTGCGCTTGAGAGCAGAGAATGTCCCCAGCGGATGGCACTCTGGCCAATCCCACTCCCTCTATCCCGTAGACAGATCTTCACTTTTTTAGAGCAGCTGTTGATAGGCTGCCCGCAGATCCGCCAGCGTAAAAACGGCTCGAAATGGGATCCCAGCTTCGGCATAACACTCACTGGCCCCTTCCTGGCGATCCACTAGTGACAGGATCCCGTCCACCCGGTAGCCTGCCTGCTGAACTCGCTCCGCTGCTTGCAACGCGGATCCCCCTGTGGTCACGACGTCCTCAAGGATCCAAGTATGAGTCTCAGGCGGCAGTGTCATCCCCTCCAGCCAAGCCTGAGTGCCGTGACCTTTGGTCTGCTTGCGCACGATCAGAGCAGGAAGATTGTGGGGAAGACCCGGATCTGGATCCAGAATGGACACCAAACTGACGGCGGAGACGATCGGATCTGCGCCTAAAGTCATGCCAGCCACTGCTTCTGTTTGCGGGGGCAAACAACGCAGCATCGCCCAGCCCACTAGATAGGATCCCTGGGGATGAAGGGTGACTGGCTTGCAATTAATGTAGTAGCTGCTGTGGCGACCCGAACTCAGGGTAAAGTCTCCTTCCCGGTAGGCCAATTGGCAGATTAGGCCCAATAAAGCCTGTCGTTGTGCATCTGGATCGAGATGGAGAGGGGAGGGATCCAAAAGATGAATGGCAGAGGAAGTCAACATGGCAAAGAGATAGGCAGATTCAGGGTTTTGGTGGGTATCGGCAACTGAGCGTTAAGCTAGAGTAGCAGGCTTTGGGCTCAGGAACATTTGCTCAAAAATCAGCATCTCTTAGCTCAAGCTATCGAGAGGGATGGTTAAAGAGGGGGATGGGATCCCCTTCCTGACCAATTGAGTTGACTAGAAGCAGAAGCAGGGGCTGACTAGAAGGAAATCAGAGAAGTTAATCAAAAGCCAATCAACCCAGACGGCTGGCCATAGAGTACACGTTTGGCAGGCTCAATTATTCATCAACCTCTCTTTGGTAAACCAGTTGCTCTATCCTGTCTAAATAACGTCAATCCCGCCTGAAGATCAAGACTCTATCAAGGTCTTACTAAAGCCCTTAGCTTACAAAACCCCGTAGAAGAGATGCCAATGCAGTGGTCTAATGCACTCTCCACCGAACCTTCCCTAGAAGCTGCCCTGAGACAGGTGGTGAAAGAAGCCTGTAGTCGTTTAGAAGCAGCCCAATTCCAGGCGGCTTTGGTGGGTCAGATGCAGGGATCCCTGAGCTTTGAAGGTTTGCCCAATGTGCTCTACGCCCCGGCGGGATCGATCAAGCCGGATCTAGCGGTTCTATTTGTATCAGCAGGATTTGCCAGTGAATTTCCCCGCGTTCTGCCGTTGCTGCAATCGTGGCTCGATGTCAAGGTGCTGGTGGGCTGTTCTGGCGGTGGCATTGTCGGGGGTAACCACGAAATAGAAGACGATCAGCCTGCTGTGTCGTTGTCTTTGGCGGTGATGCCGGGGGTGAACTTACACCCCTTTTATTTGGAATCAGATCAGCTACCCGACATGGATGCCTCCCCCCAAACTTGGCAGCAGGTGATCGGGGTGGATGCCAGCCGGGATCCCGATTTTATTGTGTTGGCGGATGGGTTCACCTCCAATGTGACTGACCTATTGCAGGGCCTAGATTTTGCCTATCCTCAGGCGGTCAAAGTGGGGGGGCTGGCCAGTGGTGCCCGTACCCCTGGGGGTAATGCCCTGTTTTTGGTAACCGATGGATCCCCTGGGCTGCTCTATCGAGAGGGTGCGATTGGCTTAGCTTTGTGGGGCAATGTGGTGGTGGATGCGGTGGTGGCCCAAGGCTGTCGGCCCATTGGCAAGCCATTACAAGTCACAGAATCCCAGCGCAATGTCATCCTCAGCCTAGAAGAGGATCCCCCTTTACAAGTACTGCAAAACTTGGTCAGCCATTTGAGTGGTGCGGATCAAGCCTTGGTGAGGCATTCCCTGTTCATTGGGGTGCTGATGGATGAGTTTAAAAATACGCCTGAGCCAGGGGATTTCTTGATTCGGGTGATCATGGGGGTGGATCCTCGCTTAGGGGCTGTGGCCATTGGGGATCGAATTCGAGCTGGTCAGACGGTGCAATTCCATCTGCGGGATGCAGCCACCTCTGAGCTGGATTTGAGATCTGTTTTAGAACGTTATCGGGATCGCGCCATGCCGCGCGGTGGCTCTTCATCGGGAGCTTTGATGTTCTCCTGCTTGGGTCGGGGTGAGCAGCTCTATGATGAGCCCAATTTTGATTCCAGTGTCTTTCGGGAAATCGTTGGCGAACTGCCGATGGGGGGCTTCTTTTGTAATGGGGAAATTGGCCCTGTTGGAAGAACCACGTTCCTGCACGGCTATACCAGCTCTTTCGCGATCTTTCGGTCAGCTGAGGATTGAGTTTCTGCCCTTGAGACCCTCCATCCGGCGCTCTTTGATTGGCGTCTGCAAGAATAGAGAGGGCAAAGGAGCAGGCCCCACTGTCAAAGTTCAGGTTGCTGGGGTGATTCTATGCCACTCTAGAGGCCACCTACATAACAGCACTTTATGATCGGGATCCTGTTCATGTTCGTGGTTCTGCTGGCTCTCTCAGCCTTGTTTTCGTCGGCAGAAACAGCCATCACCACGATGGACGAACTCAAACTCAATAACCTGATCGAGGAAGAAGGGGATCCCAAGGGTCTCTATCAGTTGGTAAGAAACCGTCGGTCACGATTTATCACCACCCTGTTATTGGGCAATAACTTTATCAATATCGGCACTGCCGCCCTGGCCACCAGTCTCTTTATCGATTTGTTTGGGCCAGAACTAGGCGGCTTAATTGCAACTGCCCCCACCACCATCCTGGTGTTGCTCTTTGGGGAGATCATGCCCAAGTCGTTTGCTGTGAGCCGTCCGATCCAGGTTTTTCAGTGGACAGTAGCTCCCATCTATTGGCTCTCTGTCATCTTGCATCCGTTTGTGATGTTGTTCGAGAATTTGGTGCAGCGCTTATTTCGGCTGATGCAGCTGGCTCCGATGTCCTCTGAGGCCTCACTACGAGATCTAGAAATGCTGATCGAAATGTTGGGGCAGCGGGGTCTGCTGGACTGGCAGAAACGGCGACTTTTGCGGGGCACTCTGTCGTTAGATCGACTCACCGCACGCGATGTGGCCAAGCCCCGCGTCAGAATGGAAACGATCTCCCATGAGAAAACCCTGGGAGATGTGGTGGAGTTGTGTCTGGCCACAGGCTACTCGCGGATCCCAGTGCAGGAAGACTCCAAAGATGAAATTGTCGGCATCATCCATCTCAAACAGGCGCTTCATCAGCTTAGAAAAGAGGGAGATCGGCCTCTAGGGGAAGTAATGAATCCGCCTATTTTTGTGCCAGATACCAAGCGAATTGGCCCCTTGATGAAGGATATGCTCCGATCTCGACAACACCTGGTCATCGTGGTGGATGAGTTTGGCGGCACGACCGGGTTGCTCACCTTAGAGGATTTGCTTGAGGAATTGGTAGGGGATATCTACGACGAGAGCGACCTTTCGCCCCTTCTTCGGCAGCGAGGCAATCGACTTTAGTGGCTACTTCCTAGCAGGTAATTACTCACCCTTGGACAACTGAGGCAAGGGGCTTAAGCCCTTTCTGTCACCCCCTCAGGAAGGATTTATTATTGCAAGGAGTACAGATGCGAATAGAAATAAGCTTAATTTCTTGCCTAACCAGAAAGAAATTAAGAAATATTTACATAAAAAAGGCAAAAATCCTGTTGTTTATGGATTGACAGATAAAGGAGGAACTCTATGGGAAGAGTTATCTGATGCAGACGGGGCTCCTATCAAAAATGTGATCATGACATAGATGAAAATGGAAATGAAACTATCAAATTTATATGCACAAGCTCTTAGATGAAAGAATGTTATCTAAGTCAATATATGTACATGTATCATGGCGTGTCTCTTCCAGTATTAGGGACGGAAAAAATTCAAACAATCACACCGTTTCATGCAACTTACTGGAAAACGCTACCCTTTGCTTATGAAATTAGTTATGTTAAGGCAGCCTCATTAGGCTGGGCTGGGGAAGACTACAATCCAGATCAACTTTTCTTAACAAATTCATATACAAAAGAGATAGCTTCTTGGGTTGAAAAAACAAAGTGCTGGTACACAAACTATTTTGACTCATAAATGCGGCGGCGGAGAAAACGCTTTCAGAGACATGGATAGGTCTCAACAGATACAGCTTGTTTAGCAACTACCTAACACGACTTTTCTCCCTTCGCCTTCTAGCAAGAGAGCTGGGTGTGAAAACTGTTACAACTAATAAGTGAACAACCTGTATTTTTATCAATCTTGATGCCATTCCGTAGGATGTGAGCGAGGGCATATTACAGTGAGAGGTAAGTCGTCAGCTGCCCTCACCCCATGAAAGCTCTTACATTACTTGGATCCACCGGATCGATCGGTACCCAGACCCTAGATCTCGTGGCCGATTATCCCGACCGTTTTCGGGTGGTGGGGTTGGCCACAGGGAGCAATGTGGATCTGTTGGCGGCGCAGACGAAGCAGTTTCGGCCTCAGATTGTCGGCATTGGCGACGAGAGCAAACTGCCAGCCTTGCGGGAGAAGTTGCAGGGATTGGATCCCATGCCCCAGCTGGTGGCGGGATCCCAAGGGATGTGTGAGGTGGCGGCGTTTGGGGATGCCGAGCTGGTGGTGACGGGTATTGTCGGTTGTGCTGGCCTGTTGCCCACCCTGGCAGCGATTGAGGCGGGCAAAGATATCGCCCTGGCCAACAAAGAAACCCTGGTGGCGGGCGGGCCGGTGGTCTTACCGCTGGTCAAAAAGCATGGAGTGAAGCTGATTCCGGTGGATTCAGAACACTCAGCCATTTTTCAGTGTTTGCAAGGGGTGCCAGAGGGGGGGCTACGGCGCATCCTGCTCACCGCTTCGGGCGGATCCTTTCGGGATTGGCCAGCGGAAGACTTGCACAAGGTAACGCTCGCGGATGCTCTCAAACATCCCAATTGGGTGATGGGGCGCAAGATCACCATCGACTCTGCCACCTTGATGAATAAAGGGTTGGAGGTGATCGAGGCTCACTGGCTGTTTGGGCTGGATTATGACCACATTGACATCGTCATCCATCCCCAGAGCATCATCCACTCCATGATTGAGCTGGAAGACACCTCCGTGATTGCCCAATTGGGCTGGCCGGATATGCACCTGCCGATTTTGTATGCCCTCAGTTGGCCAGAGCGGTTGCACACCCCCTGGGATCCCCTCGATTTGGTCAAGATTGGATCCCTCACCTTCCGGGAGCCCGACCATCGCAAATATCCCTGTATGCAGCTGGCCTATGGGGCAGGCCGAGCCGGGGGGACGATGCCAGCGGTGCTCAATGCGGCCAATGAGGCGGCAGTGGCGCTTTTCTTGGCAGAACAGATCCCGTTCTTGAGGATCCCTCAGTTGTTGGAAGCGGTGTGTGAGCGGCATGATGTGATTTCAGCCCCCGGCCTGGATGACATTCTTCAGGTGGATGCTTGGGCGCGGCAGACCGTCGATGAGCTGGCCACCGCTGATCTGGTGCTGGCTTAGGGATCCCGGCAAACCCGCCTATACTGATGGGTGCTTAGGCAGTGCCCACTGAGCTTTTTTGAGTTTTCCGCCCAGTTTTTCCTCTCTTTTTAAGATTTGCATCATGGAAGAAAAAATTGTCGTTCGAGACTATTTCAACTCGGTTGGCTTTGAACGCTGGCGGCGCATCTATGGCACCGATGAGGTCAATTTTGTCCAGAAGGATATTCGCCAAGGTCATGCCCGCACAGTGGATGCGGTGCTGAAATGGCTGGCGGATGTGGAGGGTAAAACTATCTGTGATGCTGGCTGTGGGGTGGGTAGCCTCAGTTTGCCGTTGGCCCAACGGGGAGCCAAGCTGGAGTCCAGTGATATCTCAGAACAGATGGTCAATGAGGCGATCCGGCGACGGGATCAGCTGGAGTTGGGGGACAACCCTCACTTCAGTGTTTCTGACCTAGAATCCTTGAGTGGCTCCTATGACATTGTGGTCTGTCTGGATGTGATGATTCACTATCCTGAAGCTGATGCCCAACGAATGCTGAAAACCTTGGCGGGACTGGCTCAAGAAAAGCTGATCTTTAGCTTTGCCCCCAAAACTCCTTTGCTATCCCTACTCAAAAAAGTCGGTGAGTTTTTCCCTGGCCCCAGCAAAACCACCCGCGCCTATCAACATCGCGAGAAGATGCTGGTGCAAACCCTGGGATCCCTGGGCTGGCAGGTGTCGCGGCGAGAAACCATCAAGTCTCGGTTCTACTTTGCTTGGATCCTGGAAGTGGTGCCCAAGTCCTGATTGACTCCAGTCTGGTTGACCTTAGATCAAGATCCTGGGCTGAGTTTTTTGGAAATGATCAATCCATTTCGGCCTTGGTCGTCTTGAACATAGTCAATTTTAGAGGCGACGGCTTTGATCAGAAATAAGCCTCGTCCTCCCTCTAATTGGGCATTCACTTTTTGGGGTAGGGTGGCCAAATGGGCCTCTAAATCAAAGGCCTTGCCCCGATCCCATATCGTCAGCTCGACTTGAGACTCCTGGAGACAGATTCTAATTTCGATGGGGGTGGAATCTGGTAGGCCTTGGTGTGCATGGATAACGGCATTGGTAAATGCTTCTGTCAGGGCTAGCTGACATTCCATCCAATCGCGATGGGATTTGATATCGGGCTTAAAGATCTCTAGCCAATTGAGGACATCATCGAGAGCCTTGAGAGTAGAAGGAACCTGAAGCATTGAAACTTTTTCCATGAACTCAGGCCCAATACCAGATAAAAAGGCTGTGGATACTAAAGACGTTATCGATATTCCGATTTTATCATTGCTACAGGGATCCCACTGTGGGCATACCTTCAGCAAAGACCTTGGGGGTGAGAGTTGGGCAGGGATCCCTGAGCGGTGAAGATAACAACTGCCCCTGACCTTGTGATAGCTTTTCTGTCAGGATCCCAAATTGTTACTCCCAGGTAAGTTCAACCGTTAGATCTCATAAATGGGCTGTCTCGCCCGCCAATCTACAGGAAGTCCTATGGATGTCAACGAGTTTCTAGCCCGCAATCGGATCGATTCTTCTATCTGGGAGTCTGCTGAGATTCAGTGGGAAACACTTACAGCCTGCTCACTTATTAGCTGTCACAGTAGCAGCACTTTGCAAACCAGTGACTAAATGCTGAAGACTCTATCAAATACAAGCCTATATCTACCAGTTTCTCTAAT
>JBHJNR010000173.1:0-2554 GCA_050330615.1 Cyanophyceae cyanobacterium | reverse complement strand
ATCTTGTTTTTTGTGGCCTCAACCTTACTCACTGGGGAGGGAGCAGGCTTGACCACAGGCCGTTTTTTGGCCTTCAACGCCGCTTTTGGATCCTTTGTGGCTGGGGCGACGGGCTTAAGTGGCACCCTGGATGAAATGTTGGAGGTGGCCTCGTTGTGGAAGCGGGCGAAGCCGATCTTGGATGCTCGCCTAGAAAGCGATCTAGATCGAGCTGATCCGGGTCGCTTGCGGGGGGAACTGGCCCTGCAAAATGTGAGTTTTCGCTACAAAGAGGGCGGGGCGCTGATCTTAAATAATGTCAGCCTACAGGTGGATCCCGGTGAGTTTGTCGCCTTGGTGGGGCCATCCGGTAGCGGCAAGTCCACCATCTTTCGGATGTTGCTGGGATTTGAGCAGCCTTTATCCGGCAAGATCCTGTTTGATGGTCAGGATCTGTCGGGGCTCAATCTCCAGGCGGTGCGGCGACAGTTGGGGGTGGTGATGCAAAATGGTCGCCTCACCTCCGCTTCGATCTTTGAGAACATTGCCTCGGGATCCCTGTTGACGATGGATGAGGCTTGGGAAGCGGCCCGTAATGCTGGGTTTGACCAAGATATTGAGTCGATGCCGATGGGTATGCACACGGTGATCAGCGAGGGAGGGGGCAACCTATCGGGGGGGCAACGGCAACGGTTGTTAATTGCCCGCGCCCTGGCCATCAAGCCCCGGATCTTGTTGTTTGATGAAGCCACCAGCGCCCTGGATAACCGCACCCAGGCCATCGTCAGTGCCAGCCTCGATCGGCTGCGGGTGACCCGGATCGTCATCGCCCACCGCCTCAGCACCATTCGTAATGCAGATCGTATCTATGTGCTGAAGGCAGGACAAGTGATGGAGTCGGGATCCTTTGAGGAACTGGTGGCCCAGGCTGGTCTGTTTGCCAAGATGATGGCCAGTCAGCAGATGTAGCCACCTGCTAGCGGCGCTGAAAGCCGAACTCGGCCTTGTCAAAGATCTGCCCCGCCCGCAATTCCACCCGATAGCCGTTGGGGATGGGACTGGTGGTGATGGCATCGATCCAATCGGCAAAGCTGGACAGACGGGTATAGACCCCAAAGCCATTCGGCTGGGCACAACCAGTGCCGATGCTGACCACCCCGGCTTGAATCAACCCCCGTGGGGTGGTGACCAAGAGGGGACCACCGCTATCCCCTTGGCAGGTATCAATGCCACCTGCCGCAAAGCCAGCACACAGCATCTCATCTCGAACGGTTTGATTTAATAAATCCTCCGTCTGACGGCAGGCAGCATTGGAAATAATGGGTACTTGGGCAGTCAACAGCTGATCGGAGAAAATCTGTTCTGGTTCTTCGTCAAATGGAGGGAAAGCGCGGGGCAAGGTTCCCCCCCAACCCAAGATGGTGGACATCTGTCCCGCAGCCAGGAAGGGTTCATCTCCAGGACGAGCAATATCCACCACGGGCAAAGAGGAGGGAACGGCTAATTCCATCAGGGCCAAATCCCCCAGCGGCGAGGCCAATTCCTGCTGAAAGATCGGGTCGGCAGGGTATTGGGGAAACATGATCAATCGTTTGACCGGGATCCGTTCTCCCACAGTGTCCTCAGACAGAGTATTGCGATTGAGAACTACATCATAAAAATCATCGGGATCTCGGATTAGGTTATTGGTGGGATCGTAAAAACAATGGGCGGCAGAAACCAACCAGGTGGGAGTGATTAACGTCGCGCCGCAGGTAAACCCATCAAAAACATTGTCACGGTCACGGGGTACCACTGCGGCCATATAAGGAAATGTTTGCTCAGGGGCAACATCGCCCCCCACAATCCGAGCCACAGACCGAGCCACAGATGTTGATCCAGAGGTTGATCGTTGAGGGCTGCGTCGGGGAGCTGTCACAACGGGAGTCGATTGAGCATCCCCGCGACCGGGAGAGGTGGGCACGTAGTCTGGAAACGGCACTACTGCCAGTGTATAAGTGCCGGGGGGCAAGACAAGCTCAAAAAAACCACCCGGATCTGTGACGGTAGCGGGTTCATCTAACTCAAAAATGCCATTGTTATTGAGGTCAGCAAAAACAGTAAACCCCACCATGCCAGGTTCATCTTCCTCGGTGCCAAATGTTCCATCCCCGTCACGATCTTCCCAGACTGTACCTAGAATGGCTCCAAAAGAATCCTGTGGTGATAGGGCTGTGCCGCCGCTATTCCCACAGCCTGCTGTTGTCGCCAAACAACTCAGCAGAGTCAGGAAATGCAGATGATGTTGAAAAGGATAAGAGTTAGCCATTGGCTTACATTGCCTCGCCTTGTGATATTGATGTGATATTTGATATAGTACACTTGTTGTTAAGGGATGAAGCCATAAGAATCCCTTCTCTAACAAGCTCTAAACAATTATCAATCGGGATCCAAAGATCGGTCAATTCCTCAAGATCTACATCCTCTAAAGTAAAAGTGTGGAAGCAATCAAGCCAAGCAACCACACCCACCCACTTCAGTAATCTTAGGAGATCCATCATGTCTACCGAAAAGTCTATCGAACAAATCTTGGCCG
>JBHJNR010000172.1:0-17469 GCA_050330615.1 Cyanophyceae cyanobacterium | reverse complement strand
CGATATGGGTTGATCCTGAAGTGGATGAGCGGCAGTAATCACATTTACGTCATATCTGTAGCTTTCTAGCAAAGACAACAGCAATTTTATGTACTGCTATCATTTTGAGTTCTTAGTGATTTGGACAACTGATATGCATCCCAATCCGCACGAATTTGCTCCTCAGTCCTATCCCAGCCTTGTTGGATCCCAAACTCCAAACATTCTGCTATCACTTGTCTAAATTCCTCAGTTGATATTTCTTCCAGAATAGGATTTTCAGGATTTCTGCTTGAGAAAAAAACTTCAATTATGGTTGTCTCAGGATAGATTGAGACTAGATGGCTATCACCTCCCCATACACCCACCTCTTCTGTTTCTGAGACAACAGAGTCTATTAAATTCAGTATGTCTCTACATGAATAAGGAATCCCTTGCACCTCTTCCTCTAAAAACAATTTAAGATTTTCATGTTCGTCAGGAAGCTCAATGTTAAAGCGTTTTTTGGGGTCTCGAAAAATTCTAATTTCCATTTTCTATCCCCTTTATTCTATATTTGAACCATTCAATCATATTGTTCTTCAGGTTTGAGTTGGTGGTTGATAGTCAGGATAAGAGGTAATAATTTCGTTTGAGCTCTTATTATAACTGATGTTAACAATAAAATCTGTTGATGTTATTGCTGGTATTGTGGCTTTTGTTTGTGGTAGCAAATCCAATTCAAAGAATGCATCTAAGATGTTCTCAATCACAGTATTTCTATCCCAGATGTCAGGGAAGAAGGTGGAAAACTTCTTTTTCTTTATCCAACTGTCTGTTGCGGTATCTCTTACTTCAATTACAGCTTGATACGCCCCCTTTGAGTCTGGAGGATTATAGAACAATGGAGTTCCATCACTTTTTCGTGCTATTTGAGCAGTAGGTGGATCCACCTCGCCTGGACGAGAATGGAATCCCACTGCTATCAGTTTACCTTGAGTATCTGTATCAATCTCACCCTCGAAAATATGTTTTTCATCTATATATGGTTTGACTATTACCTCAAACGAGATGCTATTGATTCCTACTCCTGTTGATGGCACAGTGATTAGGTTAGCCCCTCTCGAACTCACTCCTTCAACGACTTGGGTTGGATCTATACCATATCGAACCGTATTATAAGGATGTATGCCTGAGCTTACAGAAGTGATCGTCACAACATTCTTGACAGCCTTAAGCGGTATTGTAAATTCATCTCCCAAAGGAAAAGGGCCAATTAAGGTTAAGGCGTTCAACCTTGAATCCGGAACCTCTTCTGGGAGGGATCCTGGCTTGATAGTGACTTTTATTTGGTCTCCGTCAATTGTCGGTAACCCAGTGAATTGATTAAAACCACCGTCCCAGAACCTGATCTTGAGCCTGCTGCTATTGATGGTGACAGTATCTTGATCTTGCCCGAAAACCCGGCTCACCCTGCCGGGAGAACTGGATGAGCACTCGCCATCCGGGATTGGAGCAGAAGGATCGATATCAACGCAAGGATCCGGTGTGGGAGTTGGCTCTGGCGTGGGCAGATAACATGTATCCTCCACCTTATTACAAGCACATCCCGGCGACTGATAGCACTCATAGTTGACATTGATGCAGCTATTGCCACAGGCTTTGCCAATCACACAACGACGACAGCAGGTACTGCAATCTATCGGATCCCCTGGCTCAGAACGCTCTAGACCGATGATGGACAGTGGTGTATCTGGGGTGATGCTGGTAGAGGTTGGGGATCCACTGCCACAACCGACAAACAGGATCAGCGATAACAGTACGAAAAAAAACTGTACGAACTTGAATAGTTTAGCTTTCATAGACCGGGATCCATCAGATAAATTCACTCCCGTTCATTAAAAGAGAAATGGGATCCCATGGCAAGAGTCCTGGGATACATAACAGAGCAAACACATACCAATTTAGTGCTTTCGAATGAATCAGGGTTTCAACGATTAGCAGATTGTTAGATGCCGCTAGTTTTCGCAATAAGTGCGAGAACATCGGAGTATGGGTTTGCCCTGGGATACAGGGATCCCAGTTTGCGCTGGGCTGGTACCTGGCTCGACATTGAAGTATCTACGCCCTGAGCAGGACTCGAACCTGCGACCGACCGCTTAGAAGGCGGTTGCTCTATCCGCTGAGCTATCAGGGCCAGAGTTGGTGATTATAACCTCTGACAATTTTAGGCCACATTTGGGCTAGACACTTTTGTTTGAGTTGGGATCCCTTTGGATACAAACGAGGATGATCAGCGATAGTGAGAGGCAAGCGTCTTTCGGATCCTCTTATCGTGAACCCATCTGCCCGCCCCATCGTCGCCTTGTCACCGGAAGCTAGCCTAGCGGGAACCGCCACTCGCCTGCCCTTTTGGTGGCCAATATCTCCCACTCCCAGTCCGGCTAATGGATTCTCCACATGGTGGCGACCCGCAGGATTGGATGAATTGCAGGGGCTAGCCAGTTGGGGCGACCGTTTGTTGGCGCTGGAAGGACGGCGGGGCTATCTGCTAGAGCTGGATCCCATCGCCCAAACCTTTCGGATTCTAAATCCCAATTGGGCCTGGCAGTTGCGGGATAGTCACGCGGTGGCGGTGGAGTCGGGGCCAGAGGGATCCCTGATTGCCCTGTGGTTTGCCTGTCATCTGGCCGTTTATCGGGTGGCCTGCACCGATCTGGAGAGCTTGGCAACGATTGCCGATCTAGAAGCCTATCGCTGTTGGCAGGCCCCCTTTGGGGTGGAATCCTTGGCAATTGGATCCCTGGGGGTCTATGCCACCTGCTATGCCCGCGAAAAAATACTGCTGCTGGATCCCGGCACCGGCGAACTGATTCAGGAATGGCCCGCCCCCGGCATTGGCCACGAACATTTGATGCTGCAGGATCAGGCTCTCTGGGTCAGCGATCGCACCGAGGAAACCCTCTTTGTCTTGGATCCCAAAACGGGTCGCGAAATGGCCCGCATTCTCTCCCCCTGGCCCCACCCCACCGGCATCGCCACTTGGCGCGACCAGATCTGGGTTGCCGCCGCCACCCGTGAGGACTATATCTACGACAGTCCCAACGATCCCATCCCATTGTCGGTGGATAATCGGCCCAAGACCTTGGTGGCTCCCCTACGCCTGACGGATCCCAGCTCTGTGCAGCACATGTCCAATCCCACCACTGCTGCCCTCGAGTGGGCCGCTGGTAATCGGGCCTTCTACACCCTTTCGGGTGGCTATCGGGTGGAGATGACCTATCTCGAAGAAGTGGATCAGGAGGAACCCCGTGACCTATTGGGATTGGAATGGCGCATCGCCTTGCCGGTGAACAGTCGCCGTCAAGTGGTGCGGTCGGTGATGCCGTTGGGACAGCCCTTTCGTCTGGAAACAGAACAGGATCAGTCGGTGGCGGTCTACAGCCTGGGATCCCTGCAACCCCAGACTTCCCGCTTATTTGGCTGGCGGGCGGTGCTGGATCTCTACAACATCAAATATCTGATCACCCCAGCCGATGTGGAGAATGCTCGGTTGCCCCCCGAGTTGGCCCGTCAGTATTTGATTGACGATGACGAGCTGGCCATGGATCATCCGTTGGTCAAGGCCGCTGCCCATGAGGCGATTGGGACGGAGACCAACCTCCTGCGCAAGATGAGCAATATCCGCCGTTTTGTCTATGACAAGCTCTCCTATCGGGTCACCCCCCGCATCGATCCACCGGATCTGGTGCTGACCCGAGGCATTGGCTCCTGTGGGGAATATGTGGGGGTATTGCTGGCCCTGGCCCGTCTCAATGGCATCGCCTGTCGGACGGTGGGCCGCTACAAATGTCCACCCCAGCCTGAGCTAAAAGGGGTGCCCCTCTACGCCCAATACAACCATGTCTGGATCGAGTTCTATCTGCCGGGTTTTGGCTGGGTGCCGATGGAATCCAATGTCGATGATCTGGGGGACGGCCCCCATCCCCAACGCTACTTCATGGGGCTGAGCTGGACTCATGCCGAGATCGCCAAAGGGATCCCGTTTGAGACCATCAACCGCGATGACGTGTCCTTAGGACAATTGGCGATCAATCACGTCCAATTTCGCATCCTAGAGGAGATCTAAGAAGAGATCTCACCAGGTTTAGTGCTCGTCCAACTCCAGGGTGATGCCAGAAGGGGCGGTGGTGGTGACCCAAAAATCAACGGTGGGTTACGCCACTGCCAAGCTGGGCAGAGCTGCGGTTGCCGCCGCCACTGACTCCCAGAGGCCAAACACCGTTGACCCAGATCCTGACATCAGGGATCCCAGGGCTCCAGCCTCCCGTTGGCTCTGTTTGAGTTGGGAGATCAGGGGGTGGTGGGCCAACACTGGGCGTTCCAGATCATTGCTGAGATGTTGGGCAATTTGGGAGGTGTCGTGGCTCTCGATGCCCCGGATTAGGGCGGGCAAGTCGGTCTCATCCTGCGCAGGACGCTCAAAATCGTGATAGGTGCGGTAGGCCCATGCGGTGGAGATGCCCAGGTCTTTGGGTTTGGCCAACAGGATAGGGATCCCGTCTAGTGTGTGCAGTGGCTCTAGCTTTTCCCCGCGACCTTGGGCCAGTTGGGTACCTCCCGCAATACAAAAAGGCACATCGGATCCCAGCTGTGCCCCCAAGGTGGCCAATTCCCCCTGCGTCAACCCCAAGCCCCAGATTTGATTCAGCCCCACTAACACCGCTGCTGCATTGGCCGAGCCACCCGCCAGACCGGCTGCCACCGGGATCCGCTTGTGGATCTCGATTTCGATCCCCCGGTGGATCCCATAATTGACCTGCAACAGCTGGGCGGCTCGATAGGCCAGATTGGTGGCATCCAAGGGCACCTGGGGGTGATCGCAGCGAATTAGGATCCCGGAGCTATGGGGCCGCAGATGGATTTGGTCAGAGAGGGCAATGCTCTGCAAGATCATCCGAACGGCATGAAATCCATCCGGTCGCTGGCCACAGATTTCAAGATAAAAATTGACCTTGGCATGAGCCTCAAGCAGACAGCTTTGCATCGGGATCCCTGAGAGTGATCAGGCTTGATTTTATCGTCCTTGATCTTATCGTCTCAGCCACTGTTGCCCGACTACCATCCACAACAAATATGCCCCTAGATGTGTCTGTCACAATCTAGGGGCATAGCAATTAGGGTGAGGATTCCCTCTTTCTATTCAGATCCTATTCAGGTCTGGATCGGGGCTAAGGCTTGATGATGATCACCCCTTGCCCTGGTGCGCCGGGACTGGAGACGGAGCCAGAATTGTTGGGCACCACTTGGATGCCGCCGCCGCTACCCGGATTGGTGAGGATGTTGGGGATGATTTGGACGCCCCCGCCGCCACTCCCGGATCCCGTGTTGTTGGGGATAATCTGGGTGCCACCACTGCCGTTGCCAGGATTGACCTGGAAGAAGCCTGGGATGGGAGAGACCCGATTGGATCCCTCTGAGCCCGCCGCCAGGGTTTGGCCCGTGATGCTATCTCGATAATAAAGCTCGTCCCCTGGGCCGCGATAGGCATAGAAATAACGGACATCATTGCGGTTGGCCCGCCCACGACAGATAACCGTGGTTTCTTCGTCGTAAGGATTGACATTACGGCAGAAAAAACCCTGCAAGCTGACATTGGGATCCGGTGGGATCCGACGAGATTCCTGAGCCTGAGCCGGGGCAACCGCCATCACGGTAGCGGCTGCGATGCCAGCCAGTAGAGTCAAGGCTTTGGCAGAGTAGAAGTTCATAGAGACATACCTATGGAGTTGAGTTTAAGCACGGAAGGGACGGTTGAGGTGAAAAGGACACTAGGAGGGATCCTTAGCGCACCGCAGGCTGAAAATCTTGCAGCACCGTCAGATTGAGGGGGGCACCGGGCTCTAGGATGGCCACGTCTGGGGCGGTCACATTGCCCAACACGGCTCCGGCGGCAGCTCCCCCCAATACCCGCTCTGTTGAGATGACACGGCTACCAAAGATGCCACTCAAGACAGCTCCTGCCGCCGCCCCGATCAGGGCATCCTGCACAATCGCCTCACCAGAGGTTTGACGGGGATCCTTTTGTAGGGGAACGACGGCGCTCTGGGCATAGAGGGGATAGGACTGGCCGTTGACGGTCACCGCGCGACTGACAAATTGGGTGCCCCCACTGACCGGCTGAAATTGGCCCTCTAGGATGGCTCCAGCAGGCACCACCATGTTGCCTTGGGCATCCCGCAAAGGCGTATCCAGCACCACATTGAGGGGAAGCGTTTCGCCAGGAGCCACAAAGAGCCGCTCACTAGATCCATAGCTGGCCACGATCAGGTCGCCAGAGCGCAAGAGTAGAGCGGTTTGCAGATTGAAAGGTGCCTGCTGAGTCGGTTGAGCCTGGATGGGTTGGGCTTGCGGAAATGATTGAGCTGGGAAGGATTGAATCGGTTGAGGCGGGGGCAACTGCTGCACCGGAGCTGACTGGGGTTGAGCCGGAGAAACCGGGATCCACCCTTCTCCAGAGGGCAAAGAGGACTGAGCTACCCAGGTGTACTCGGTTCCTACGCCAGTATTGGCACCGGGATTGGCCTTAGCGGGCATCGCCACTAGGATCATGGCCACAAGAGAGGTGAATGCCCCACCGACAGAGATTGCGCGCTTCATGATTCAGTCACTCCCAAGATTCTCTTTTTAAGTTTAGCCAGTTGGTTTGGATCCTTGCTCACAGCCTATTTTTCGAGCCATTGCTCCATCTGGCCGTGCCTGAGGGGACTTGATTTTCCGTCTGTGCTTAAAGTTCTGAGCCTAAATCTGAGCCTAAACAGGTTCATACATCTATCAAACCCGATTTAAGTGCTGGAATAGCCTGCCACAACGGCATTCTCCACTGCGGCAGCGAGTGTTGTTCCCTACGCTTTTGCGGAGAGAGAAGCCGGGATCCCTGATGGATTGACTTTTGAGAAGGGCTATGGTGGGCTGTGGTTCTGCTCCAGCCTGAAGATGAGAGGTTGACAGATTCAGTTGACTGGTCGAGTTGACTGGTCAACAGGATGAGCAAAATCTATAAGATCTCAACCCTCAGCATTGGCATCAGTGGAAAGCAAGAACCCAAAAGTAAATCCTCGACCTCGTTTATTGCCCTAACCAGCAGCGATAAGATTTGGGGGCGATGGTATCATACCCTCAGCTTTCACATTGAGTGGCCCGGTTCTCTATGTCTCCTCTCTCTCGGCTGATCAACCGCTTCCGCTTCTCCTGGGATCCCAGTTGGCTCAAGATGGGGATCCTTGGACTGGTCACTGTGGCCTTCTGTTGGATGTTTGGCGCAGGGGCATTGGCTCAACAGCCCGGACAGATCCCCAACCCCGATCAATTTAGGGCCATCCAGCAGCCGGACAACCCCATCAGCTTTAGCCGTGCCGAAGAGCTCTCGGCCCAGGCAGATGCCGCGTTAGCAGCACAAAACTACGATGAGGCGATTCGTCTCTTGGAAGAGGTGTTTGCCGCTTTTAATGCCCGCTCCAATCATCACCAAGAGCTCTCTCGCGTCTTTGCCGGGATCCAAAACCAAATCTCCGAAGCGCAGCGAGATCTGGCCCGTGCCTCCGCCGAAAACCGCGATCAGGCTGCCTACGATCTAGCGGTGGTCTATCGGGCCGCTGGTCGCTCCGATCAGGCGGTGGCTCAGCTGGTACAGGTGGTGGGTAGCCAGGGGCCAACTCGGCCACTAGGCCGCAATGCTTACCAACAGCTTTACGAAATCGGTTTCACCACCATTCCTTTTGAAGGTTGAGGGCAATACGTTGGGGACATCGCCCGCCACCATCACCGTAGCCCTGGCCAAAGGGGCCTTATTAGAAGACGGGATCCGACTCTTTCAACAGGTGGGCATCGATTTCAGTGGGTTCTTAGATTCTCGCAATCGGCTGCTGCGGATCCAATCTCCCACTAGTCCTGATGGTCACACCTATGAGGCGCTCTTGGTGCGTACCCATGATGTACCCGTTTACGTGGAGTATGGGCAGGCCCAACTGGGTATTGTTGGCTATGATGTGCTGCGGGAAAAAGGGGCGCTCAGCCACGAGATGCCGGTAGCGCAGCTCTTGGATTTAGGGTTTGGTGCTTGTCGCATGTCGGTGGCAGCGCTGCAAGATGGCCCCTATACCGCTGCGGTGGACTTGCCCCCCTATGCACGGGTGGCCTCCAAGTTTGTGGGCTGTGCGCGGGCGTTCTTTGAGGAACTGGATCTGCCCGTGGAGGTGATCCCCCTCTATGGCTCTGTAGAACTGGCTCCCCTCACGGGAATGGCAGATGCCATTGTGGATCTGGTGGCCACTGGCCGCACCCTCCGGGAGAATGGCTTGGTGGAGTGCGATTGTCTATTTGAGAGCACCGCACGGTTGATCGCCCATCCCGTCACCTTGAGATCTGAGCAAGCCTGGGTCAAAACCCTGGTGGGTCGTCTGCGGGACTGTGTGACGAGATAAGTGCGAGGAGATAAGTACAACAAGACTGTCAAGTCTCGGGCTATTTTCTATCCCTTTTGATCATGTATTGGCCAAGCTGCTATGCCTGCTGACCCATCCGGGCTTCCTCCCCAAGAGATGACAGAGGGATCCGACTTGAGGTCAGATGCTGAGCTTTATGGGGCGCTACGGCAGGGGGATGCATCGGCACTGAGGGCCATCTATGATCAGCATGTGGGATTGGTCTTTAGCATCGCCTACAAGGTTTTGGCCGATCAACAAGAAGCTGAAGACTTGACCCAAGATGTCTTTGTCAGCCTGACTCGTGGATCCACCTATGATCCAACTCGCGGTTCGCTCCGTACTTATCTAGCAATCCTGACAAGATCTCGCTCAATTGATCGGATCCGTTCTCGCACCAGTCGGCAGCAATTGTCTCGCCGCTGGCAATCGGATCCTGGTGAAACCATGACCACCTCCACGCCCCTTGATGAGGCTTCTTACCTAGAGCAGTCCCAGGAGGTGCGCACAGCTTTGGGTGCTTTGTCGCAAGATCAACAGACCATCCTACAAATGAGCTATTACGAAGGTCTGAGCCAGTCGGAGATTGCTGGCAAACTTGGGATCCCATTGGGCACGGTCAAGGCACGGGCACGGCGGGGCCTGATCAAGCTCAAAGAACTTCTTGCACACACACTTGGGTAATCCAACCAATGGCCGGATCGATGGAGCAGCAACAGGACTTGATGGCCGGGTATGTGCTGGGGGATCTCAGCCCAGAAGAAGCGGATGCCCTAGCCCAGATGGTCACTGCCAATCCCGCCCTACGAGCAGAGATTGAGTCTCTCCAGATGGCGTTGGAGATGGCCTACAATCCGCCCCCTGTGCCAGTTCCCAGCCACCTCAGGGAAACCGTTTTGAAAGCGGCCTCGGTGGTGGCCATGCCCTCAGGGGCAGAAACCAGGGATCTGACTAGGATCCCCCATGCCAGATCGGGGCCAGCCCGTGCCGGGGTTGAGACAGCTAACCTGCGGCTATGGCAATGGTTGGGAGGATTGGGACTGGTGGCCAGTATTGCCCTAGGATTCAACAATGTTCGCCTTTGGCAAGCTCTGCAAACAGCCCAGATCTCGAATGGCCCTGAGGATCCCTCCGATCAAGCTCTCCGATATACCCTAGAGCCCACTGAGATTAATCCCAATGCTGCCGCCACCGCCGAAGTCGTGGTGGATTTGGAGACTCTGCAAGCCAATGTGACGGTGAGGGATCTGCCCGTTTTGGCTCCAGGAGAAGTCTATGCTCTGTGGACGGTGGTGGATGAAACAGCCCCTCTGACGACAAATGAAAGGAATGCCATCTTGACAGATGTTTTTGAGGTAGATGCAATGGGCAGCGCCAGTCTTTCTATCCCGTTGCCACCGTTCTATCGGGCTTTTGATCAGGTCAGAGCCATTGCCATTACTCGCGAGAAGGCTGAGGCTCCCCAGCGTCAAGAGGGATCCCCGCTACTGATCACGTTCACCAGTTGATCGCCCTCCAAACCACCTCAAGACTGGAGGGCACAGGCTTGTTTCAAGAAGGCTTGGAGCAGTTGACGAGGGGCTAATGGGGATTGGGCTACAGCACTCAGGGGCAGCACCTCTTCGGCATACGAGAAGGTCAGGGATCCCTTCCACAGCACATCCGCATCCAGTTGCAGATCCCAAACCTCGCTGCCCGTGACCAAGAACAAAGGGCGAATCCAGCTCACCCCACCAGCTCCACTCTGGATCAGCTCAGCGTAGAGAGTTTGAGTCTGGGCCTCAATCTGAATAATGGGACGGGGGGGGGATCCTGTGGAGGGTGCCCCAATAGGATTAGGCCCCAGTGCAGTTAAAGTAGGAGCGCTAGGGCAACTGGCGGGTAAGCGTAACAAGGGTTTGGCTTCTGTTCCTAAAAGAATCTGACTCGGGTTAACCATACGTTAATCACTAATTTAGTACTCAGGGGCATCAATTTACTCGCTACAAACAAGGGGCTTAAGCCCCTTGTCTACCCTGACACAACACATGGTAGATAGATCTCTGCCAAGGAGTACTACAATCACAGCCCGTATCCTGAGAGCTTAATCAAGGTTGCTGCCACTCAGAGCCTTTTGGATGTCAAAATCCAACTCCTTAACTGACAAGAGCACGGTGCGGGTGATCAACTTACCCTCCAGCACCAACACCTGACCGGAGACTGGATGCAAGAGATCCTGCTCGGCCCGTCGCCCCACCAGAGACTCGATATCGCTGTAGGCATTGATATACATACCCGAGGGCAGTTCCACCACCACCCCTTCCCCAATCACCTTCGCTTGGCAGGCTAGCCTGGACTCAGGCCGACAGGTGGTGATCACCTCTAGGGTGCGTTGCTCCCGTTTGCCAATGGAGCTGAGGGATCTCATCCCTTCAGTGACATAAACGTGACAGGTGGCACAGAGACCCCGCCCGCCACATTCCTTCAGTACATTCAGATCCTCACGGATTAAGATCGACAACAGATTGCCATTGGTGGCCACCTCTGCCACTTGAGCAATTGGATCCAACCGAACTTGTTTAACCATGCCATCCTCCTTGATTCAATGGTACCCCGGTCATATCGCCCGAGCGACACGGCAGCTCCAGCAACAGTTGCAGCGGGTGGAGGTGGTGCTAGAGATTTTAGACGCTCGCATCCCATTGTCCAGCCAACACCCGGATTTGAGCGACTGGTTGGGGAACAAAGCTCGGCTGCGGGTGCTCAATCGCATCGATCAAGTCACAGACCAACGGGTACAGCAGTGGCAGGCTTGGTTTCAGGCCCAAGGGATCCGTATCTATCCCATCGATGGTCGCTCAGGCCAAGGGATCCCCAGGCTCAAACATGCGGCCATTGAGGCGGGATCCTATGTCAACCGCAAACGGGCCACACGGGGGCTAAAGCCACGGGCTATTCGGGCGGCGGTGGTGGGCTTTCCCAATGTGGGCAAATCGGCCATTCTCAACCGACTGTTGGGCAAGCGAGTTGCCGCCAGTGCCGCCCGTCCGGGGGTGACCCGACAACTGCAATGGGTTCGGATTGGCACGGATCTGGATTTATTGGACGCTCCTGGCATCATTCCACCCCTGCTCAATGACCAAGTCGCTGCTATGAAACTGGCCATCTGCGACGATATCGGCGGTGGAGCCTATGCCCCCGAAGCTGCTGCCGCCGCCCTGTTGGAATGGATCCCGGCCCCTGTGCGGCTAGAGCGCTATAACTTGGATGACAGCAGGCTAGATGCCCCCAGCCCTCGTCAGCAGGATGCCGCGCATCCCCGCTGGGAAACCGGAGAGCAATGGCTCTATCACCTGGCGGAGGATCGCTATCAGGGGGATCAAAACCGTACCGCCCAACAAATTCTCAAAGATTTTCGCAAGGGATCCCTGGGGTTAATCGGCCTAGAGGATCCACCTGCATTAAGTCTGGCGACGATGGAGTTGGAACATCCCGATCAAGAAACTATTCCTGAATGAGGCAGTGGAGATTGAATACTTGAAGCCGCAGGGAGAGTGGTGGGATCTGGGGTCATGGAGCCTCTAGTCAAGCAGATTTGACTAGGAGTGAAGGTAGCAGGAGCCCAATGGCAGGCTAGCAATGTCCGCAAGGTGCTCAGACATCGATGCGCTTATCTGAATGGCACTTTTGCCACCTAGATGATTATGCATAAATACTCATCATATAATTGAGATGCACCCCTATTGGTGGCGACAGAATAACAAACAATTTCATGAAAAAGACATCATCATTGCCTTCTCTCAGCAAGAGTTCTTCACTTGCCTTAGCGTGGTCTCAAGCACTATCTCTAGTTAGCTAATTTTTCATGCTGAAATGGAGATCCCTTAAAACCTTGTTGACTTATGGGCACCTCGATAAAAGCGATATGTCTTCTGAAAAAAGCCAGAGCTGAAAATCGAATAAAAACTGTGGATACAGTGTAGATAGAACTAGCATCGATAGCTACGATAATCAGTCTGACATGTGCAGGTTGATATTTTTTTGGTCTAAACCAGCCTTGACCTCTGCCAGTCTGATTTCTCCTTCCCATTATTCGAGGTGCCCTTATCTAGAAATATCTTAGCAATAGTATATCGTTTCACGTGTTGAGGGAAATATTTGCTTTGTACCCTCTTTCTCATTGGTCGAGGGGCCCCGTCGTCAAAAGGGCTAATACTATCTATTATTGGAATGCGCTCCTAATCTTGGCCCCCAAGGCCATTCTCCTCATGAAGCACTTCAATATCAAGACTCGTACATCCAACATGAAAGTGACCCGTCTAGTCTTGGCCGTAGCCAGTGCCTTACTCATTCTGTTCTATGCTTTGATATCATCAGGGATTATGGTCACCAAAGCCTCAGCCCAGTCCGGATTGTTCGGAAGATTGACCCCGGCAGAGCAGGAGATGGCCCGCACAACTTGGGCCTATTTTACTGAGAATACCAATCTAACGGGTTTTGCCAATAGTGTGGCGGGATATCCCTCAGCCACCCTTTGGGAACAGGGTAATCTTGCGGCAGCCTTGATTGCTGTGCGCCAATTTGGTCTTGTTTCTGAGGAGGAATTCAATGCCCGGATGAATCAGTTGCTAACAGGACTGTCTGAGCTTGAGCTATTTGAGGGATCCCTGCCCAATAAAGCCTACAACACTGAGACCGGTGTCATGTCTGACTATGGCAATAACCCGGTGGAGAGGGGCATTGGCATCTCGGCACTGGATTTGGGTCGCTTGATCAATGCCCTTTTTGTGGTCAAAACCCATGCCCCAGAATATGGAGAGTGGATCGATGGCATTCTTGGGAGCTGGGGGTTGGATCGAATGTATCGGGATGCCGATCTGTTTGGAGCTGTGGTTCTACCCGACGATACAACTCTAGAAGTACAAGAAGGACGCCATGGCTATGCGGAATATGCAGCCAGAAGTGGCTTGTTGTTAAACAGAGACGTTAGCCAAGCCTTAAATCCCCCCACCGTCGAGATTGATGTCTATGGGATCCCCATCAAGAACGATACCCGTCATTTTGAAGAGCTAAATGCGATTGCCTACACCGTTACCGAAGCCCCAGCTCTAGAGATCATCGAGCTTGGGGTTGCAGGCAGACCTGAGGTTCTCAATGAGTATTGCTCCCTCTATGCTGTCCAAAAACGCCGCTGGCAAGAAACGGGTCTCTTAACTGCCATTACCGAAGACCATATTACGTCTCGGCTGTTTCCTGATACCCCTTTTCTCTACAGCACCATTGTCGGGGATGGGATCCCTTGGGCGGTGGTGACAGAACAAAATGCTCGGTTCGATGAGCGCCGCACCCTGAGTACGAAAGCGGCGGTGCTCTTGAGAGCTCTCCAGCCCGAGGATGATCCCGATCAATATGGGCAACTGGTGTTTGATGCTGTCCAGCCTCTCTTCAATCAATCTGGCTACTTCGCCGGACAATTTGAGGAAAATAACGAGATCAATGACGTTCTAACCAACAATACCAATGCGATTGTGTTGGAGACGTTATTGGCGAAAGCGCGGGGTGAATCACTGATCACGGGTGAGCCTTTACCAACCACATGTGGATCTGTCTTGCTGCAATCCAGCCTCAGCCCAGACGATACATCATTGGGTCAGGAGCCCCCAGGATCAGCCTCCCCAATCGCCACGGCTGAACAGGAGCCGAGTGAAATCACGGGAGCGGCTCTCGCCCCAGAGGTAACGGGTGAGTTAGCCCAAGGGCCACAATCTCAGCCTGAACAAGACTCTCAGGGGAATCTGTCAGACAATTCTCCCGCTTCAAGCTTGAGCCTAAGTCAGGCAGGGGCGACCGCTAGCCCTATATCCTCGATCGCCTGTGAACCCAGCCTGGCACTCTCACCCCATGTAACCGAACTTGCCCCAATAGCCCCTTTGGGTGCCCCTCAACCCTCCCAATGCGCTCAACCAGAGTTATCCTCAGTCGATCGTCGCTATGCCCGCTCGGCCTGGCAGTATTTCCGAGCCAATGCTGACCCAACTACGGGTCTGGTTGCCTCCCGAGAACGGTATGGAGCCACAACATTTTGGGGAATTGGCGACTCCTTGGCGGCGCTCAATGTCGCTCATGCTTTAGGCATCATTGAGAATAGGGAGTTTGACCAGCGCTTGAGGCAGGTGTTAGGGACTCTCAAGGCTCTGCCAGTGGCGGAGTACTTACCCCACTATGCCTACAGCATAACCACAGGGGCGGCTGTTGATCTTGGCGGCAATCCCCAACAGCCCGACGAGTGGGATGCCACCGGCATTGCCAGGGTCATGGTCGCGTTGGCAGGCGTCAGCCGCTGTCATCCAGAGTATCAGGACACCATCGCTGATGTTTTGCTGGGATGGCGCTATTTTGCCCTTCATCACCAAGGACAGCTCTATTCTGGCCACCTGGGTGAGGATCCCTACCTAGAATGTTCCCTGTATGGAGCCTACAATACCCTGGGATTAAAGCTTTGGGGCTTTCCTGTTGAGGAGGTGGCATGGGAACAAGCTAGTCTATCGGGTCAAGATTTTCCGGTCGGTTGTGATCATCTTTTAACCAGTGATCCCCTGTTGTATACCGCTCTAGAGCTAGGTTTGACTCCCAAATGGGACAGCGTGGTTCAAAACCTATGGCAGGCTCAACAAACTCAGCCTGATATCACAGGATTAGCCACCGTGGAGATTAGACAGACTCCCTATATTGTCCATAACGCCGCTTGGGCTGGGATCCCTTGGGTGACAGTGGGAATTGACGGGCAGGAGTACCCAGACAAGGCGGCGGTTAGTACAGGAGCAGCCTTTGCCTGGGCCGCTCTGTTCCCTGAAGATGCTGCGGCTCAAGCTCTGCAAGCGTCTGTCACTGACCTCGGCTCAGAACTACTGGGTTTCTCAGATGGGTACTACACCAAAACAGGCGAAACAGTCGGTATGAGAACCGCCAAAGGGAATTTTTTAGCTCTAGCCTCTCTCTACTATCGGTCGGGTGGCCCCTTGGTGAGTTCATTTGAACCCGCCTCGGTGTGGGCCAATCGCGGCTGGTGGATTGGGGGTTAGCGCTATGTCATTATCCCCTGATCAAAAGTTGGGATCCCCCATTTATCGCGGCTATTGGGATCTGCCTCTTACCCTGCGGTGGAAGCTCTTTTTTACCTTTGCCATCGCCAACGGCATCTGGGGTGCCTACTATATTGCCTGGAGAATTGGCTACTCGCTGAACTACAGTGCCCTTTGGATATCGATTCCTTTGCTATTGGTGGAGTGCTATTCCTATTTTGGCGCTCTGATGTTTATGGGAGCCCTGCGCAAGCCTAAGGTGCGAGACACGATATCGCTTGAGTTTTTGGAACCGCCCCTAGACGAGTGGCCGACAGTTGACGTGTTTATCACTCACTACAACGAAGGGCGGGCTGTTGTAGAACCTACCGTGCGGGGATCCCTGGCGATTAATTATCCCAAAGAGAAGCTCCATATCTATATTCTTGATGATGGCAAAGATGCTGATATTGAGAACCTAGCAGCAGAGTATCAGGTTGGGTATATTACTCGTCCTACCAACCTCCACTTCAAAGCGGGCAACATCAATCATGCCCTTATCAATGGCAACACATCTGGGGACTTTATCGTTACGCTGGACTGTGACCATATTCCAAAACCAGAGTTTTTACAAAGGACATTGCTGTATTTCTATGAGCGATCTGGTTCTGACTGGCAACCCAATCGCATCGCTTTTGTCCAGACGCCTCAGTACTTTAGCAATATTCCTGAGCGGGATCCCTTTGGCCATCGCGCCAGTTTATTTTATGGCCCTATCCAGCAGGGTAAGGACGGTTTAGGATCGGCCTTCTATACCGGCACCAACGCCATCTTGCGACGAGAGGCGATCATGCAGGTGGCGATGAAACGCCTATCTCAAGCTGTGAAAGCCAAGGGGATGGATTCAGCCCTATCCAACTTTGAATATGAAACGGGTTTGAGCACCACCAGCATCACTGAAGACATGCAGACGGCTTTAAATCTCCATGCTCAAGGGTGGGAATCGGCCTATCACAACGAGATTTTGGCCCTGGGGTTAGCTCCAGAAGATTTGCAATCCACTCTGAAGCAACGGCTCCGCTGGGCACAAGGTACTTTGCAGGTGATGCTGCGAGATAACCCTTTAACCAAACAAGGGTTGACCATTTGGCAACGGCTTGCTTACTTTCAGACCATGTACAGCTATTTTTCTGGCTTTGCCGTTTTGGTCTATCTCTTATGTCCCATCATTTATTTTGTCAGCGGCATCGCACCTGTTGCTGCCTTTAGTCTTAATCTAGGGATCCGATTGATCCCCTTTCTCATTCTCAACCGTCTTGCCTTTCTAGCCAGTGGCTGGGGTATCTCTTGGCAGGAATTGTGGCGGTCTGAACAGTTTGCTGTTGCTCTTTTTCCGCTCCAGATCCAAGCCGTCTGGAGTGTGTTAACTGGACAAAAGATTCGATTTGAGGTGACATCTAAACAACGCAATTCGGGGGTTTATCTCAATTTGATTAAGCCTCAACTGATCATCATGGCTATCACACTTATAACAGCAGTCTATGCAGCCATCAGATTGGCGATAGGAAACAGTCCTCTAACGATAGGGGGCTTTGCTGTCAATCTTTTCTGGTCGGCCTACAACCTTTTGTTACTGAGTGCTGCTGTCAGGGCCGCCATTTGGCAAGATTCGGCAACGACGAACCCAGCGTCTTGATGTCTATTGTTGGTGGCAGGATAGCAACATGAAAAAAACATCAGTATGGCCCTATCTCAGCAAGAGATCTCTGACGATCCTGGTTGGGTTTCAGGTGCTGTCCCATTTCACTGGGATCCCTGCTCGTGCGGCTCCTGTCTTTCTCAATCCTGAACTAACCCAGCCTCAACCCATCCCAAACCCACCGCCAGATCCTGTGTCCCTGCCAAACAGTCAAGATCTAGTCTCTGAATCTAGTCTCCTGGGTAGGGTAATCAACTCACTGACCACTAAGCGCAGCAATTTTAGTGCT
>JBHJNR010000171.1:0-7730 GCA_050330615.1 Cyanophyceae cyanobacterium | reverse complement strand
ACTGAGCTAACCCGGACTGGCTCCTTCATAGCCAGAACACCTGATCTTTAGATCCCTTTTCTCCGCCTCTCACTGACAACCAACGTTCAAGACACACTCAAAACACTGGAGTCACTATGTTGCATTCATCTCTTTCTCGGCGCAAGTTTCTGGCAGGTACTGCTGCTGCCACCGCTGGAGCTGTAGCCACTGGCATTGCCAAGGCCAATCCTCAGTATCCCGCAAGCGGCTACTGGATCGCCCAGGCTGATACCCCCGAGACCACCAGCGCCAAACTAGGCTACATCGCCCTGACCGATGCCGCACCGCTGATCATCGCATCCGAAAAAGGCTATTTCGCCAACTACGGCATGACGGATGTGGTGGTGGACAAGCAAGCCTCTTGGGGCACCACCCGCGATAATTTGGTGCTGGGATCCGGCTCTGGCGGCATTGATGGTGCCCATATCCTCACCCCGATGCCCTATCTGATGAGCACTGGATCGATCACCGATGGTCGTCCTGTTCCCATGTATGTGCTGAGCCGTCTCAATACCAACGGACAAGGGATCCTGGTGGCCAACACCTACCGGGATCTAGAGGTGGGCCTAGATAGCTCTCCCCTCAAGGAAGCCTTTGCTCAAGAAGCAGCAGCTGGCAAAGAACTGAAAATGGCCATGACCTTCCCCGGCGGCACCCATGATCTCTGGGCCCGTTACTGGTTAGCGGCAGGTGGCATCGTACCCAATCAAGATATCGCCATGATTGTGGTTCCACCTCCACAAATGGTGGCGAACATCAAAGTGAACGCGATGGATGCCTTTTGTGTGGGAGAGCCATGGCCCCTACAAACGGTCAACCAAGATGTGGGTTATGGTGCTTTGACCACAGGGGAGATGTGGAAAGATCACCCAGAAAAAGTATTGGGGATGCGGGCCGATTGGGTGGATGCCAACCCCAACGCTGCCTTAGCCCTGCTCTCAGCCGTACAAGAAGCCCAAATCTGGTGCGATCAGCCCGAAAACAAAGAGGAAATGTGCCAGATTCTTTCCCAACGCCGTTGGTTTGGGGTGCCTTATGAAGATATTATTGACCGCTCGATTGGTCAGTTTAACTTTGGCCCTCGCACCCTGGAAAGCGTTGATCTGATGCAAAAATACTGGACAGATCAAGCCTCCTATCCTTACAAAAGTCATGACCTGTGGTTCTTAACTGAAAACATTCGCTGGGGCTACTTGCCCGCTGATACCGATACAGCCGCTTTGGTGGATCAGGTCAACCGCGAAGACTTGTGGCGTACCGCCGCAGCAAATATTGGTCAAGAGGATGCCATTCCAGAAAGCACCTCTCGTGGAGTAGAGACTTTCTTTGATGGGATCCAATTTGATCCCGAAAATCCGTCAGCCTATTTAGAGGCTCAAGCGATCAAGAACCTTGTTTAATTATCTTGCTTGATTGAGGAAGAGATGAACGGTTGATCAGTTTCTCGAAAGCGAGAGCACCAGCATCTAATCGGAACTCTTTTCACCTTCATCTCTTCTACCTAGTGACTTTGTCCTTGCTGGAGCTAACCCCCATGAATCCCCTGCCTCGCCCCCTCCAACGTTTGCTCAAAACCGGGATCCATCTGGCCGGGATCCTGCTACCCCTGATGCTCAATCTCGGTCGTTTTCTGTTGCAGATGATTCAAGAGGGATCCCTTAACCTCAAGGCTGTCAGCAACAGTGGCTCCAATTCTGGATCCGGTGACGGGTCATCCTGGGCGCAACGGGTTAAGCTCTACAGCCTATTACGCCGGATCCTGCTACCCATTACGGCAATTTTGATAGTGCTGGTTCTGTGGCAGATTGTCTACAGTGGCCCCAATGCCAACCTGCCCACCCCGATCAAAGTCTGGCAAGACACCTGGGATCCCTTGATTAAGGATCCCTTCTTTGATTTTGGTGGCAATGATAAAGGCTTGTTTTGGCAGATTTGGGCCAGTTTGCAGCGGGTGGCGATTGGTTTCACCCTGTCGGCCATCGTCGGGATCGGTCTGGGCATGGTGATTGGGGTCAATCGCTGGCTACATGAAGCCCTGGATCCCATGATGCAGGTGTTGCGAACCGTGCCCCCCTTGGCCTGGTTGCCCATCTCTTTGGCCGCGTTTCGAGATGCCACCCCATCCGCCATTTTTGTCATCTTTATCACTGCTATCTGGCCGATTTTGATCAACACCATCGTGGGTGTGCAACAGATTCCCCAGGACTACCGCAACGTGGCCCGAATTGTGCGGATGTCGGGCTTCAAGTATTTCTTCAAAATCGTCTTTCCTGCCACTGTCCCCTACATTTTTACCGGACTACGAATTGGGGTGGGTCTATCTTGGTTGGCGATTGTGGCGGCTGAGATGTTGATTGGTGGCGTTGGCATCGGTTTCTTTATTTGGGACGCCTGGAATAGTTCTCGTCTCAGTGAAATCATTTTGGCGCTGATTTATGTGGGTATTGTGGGGCTAATGTTGGATCGTTTGATGGCTTGGCTGGGATCCCTAGTTGTGGCCGAAGAGACTTGATCCAGCCTCTTGATCTCCGGTTTCTTATCTTCAATGCTTCCCTTTGATTATCTTGAGCAGGACACTATGAGTAAGCCCAATCCCTACATCGAAGTAGATCACATTGATCGGGTCTTTCCGTTATCGGGTGGTGGCGTTTATGTCGCCCTGCAAGGGATCCATCTGGAGATCCAAAAGGGGGAATTTGTCTCCCTAATCGGCCACTCCGGTTGCGGCAAATCTACCCTGCTCAATATCATCGCGGGACTAGACAAGCCCTCCCGAGGAGGCATCTTGCTGGAGGGACGCCAAGTGACGGATCCCGGCCCCGACCGGATGGTGGTGTTCCAGAACTATTCATTGCTGCCCTGGCTGACGGTGCGGGAAAACATCGCCTTGGCGGTGGATGAGGTGCTGAGTTCCCAGTCCAAGGCCGAGCGCCACGCCATTGTGGAAGAGCACATCAAGCGGGTCAATCTGGTGGCTGCTGCTGACAAACGTCCGGCTCACCTGTCGGGGGGCATGAAACAGCGGGTGGCGATTGCCCGTGCTCTGGCGATTCGTCCCCAAGTGTTGCTCTTGGATGAACCGTTTGGAGCCTTGGATGCTCTGACACGGGGCAACCTTCAGGAGCAGTTGATGCAGATTGCCCAGGCAGAGCAGCTTACCTGTGTCATGGTCACCCACGATGTGGATGAAGCCCTGCTGCTGTCTGATCGGGTGGTGATGATGACCAATGGCCCCGCCGCCCAGATTGGCCAGATTATCAATGTGCCCTTCCCTCGCCCGCGCCAAAAGCTGGAGGTGGTCAACCACCCCGACTACTACAGTCTGCGGGGGGAGATGATCTACTTTCTCAACCAGCAAAAGCGGGCTCGCAAAAAGACCCCGTTGCGGTTGGCGGTGGCCAAGCATGGGCTAGAAAAAGTCAACCTGGATCTGGGTTTCGTGCCCCTGACGGACTGTGCCCCGCTGGTGGCAGCTCAGCAATTGGGCCTATTCAAAAAGTACGGGCTGGAGGAGGTGACGCTGGTGCGGGAGCCCGGATGGAAGATGGTCTATGAAGGGGTGCGCTCCGGTCGCCTGGATGGGGCGGCTGTGTTGGCCGGGATCCCGTTGGCCTCGACCTTGGGGGTGGGGGGATCCCCGGTGCCGTTGGTGACCGCCCTGACCCTATCGCGGGGGGGCAATGCCATCACCTTCAGCCGCAGGTTTCTAGACAAGGGGATCCAGACACTGGAAGATTTTCGCCGCTACCTGAGTCAGACCTCCGATCAAATCCACACCCTGGGCATGGTTCATCCAGCCTCCATGCACAATTTCCTGCTCCGCCATTGGCTGGCCTCCGGCGGCATCCACCCCGACCGCGATGTCAACCTCGCCGTCATTCCCCCTCCCCAGATGGTGGCCAATCTCAAAAGCGGCAGCATCGATGGCTATTGTGTGGGGGAACCCTGGAACTCGCGGGCGGTGCGGGAACAGTTGGGCTTCATCGTCACCACCACCCCCGAGATTTTGCCCAGCCATATCGAAAAAGTCCTGACCGTCAGCCAAGAGTGGGCCCAGAAATATCCCCTCACCCATATCGCCCTAGTCAAAGCCCTGCTGGAAGCCTGTCAATATTGTGAGCAGCCCCGCCATCGGCCCCAAATTGCCACTTGGTTGAAGGATCCTGAGTTTGTCGGGGTGAGCGAGGATGACCTGCGGCCCGGATTGATGGGGACATTTCATCGCGGCATTCAGGATGAATCGGAGATCCTGGTGGGCTTCAATCAATTTGCGGGTGGTCGCAATTCCTGCCCCGAGAAGCTAGAAAATCTCTGGATGCTGACCCAGATGGCCCGCTGGAGCCTCTGCGCCTTCCCACGCAATTGGGTGTCGGTGTTGGATCAAGTGCTGGATGTGGACACCTATGCCGCCGCCGCCCGCGATCTGGGTCTGCCGGATCGAGCCCACGACCGGGGATCCCTGGTCTTTGCTGATGGCAGCGTTTTTGATGGCCGGGATCCCGTGGGTTATCTGGAAACCGTGGCAATCCGACAGGAGCTGGCGTTGCAAGATTATCTGGTTCCCACGCCCGTTTGAGGTCAAGTCCCTCTACTCCCACTCGACATAAAGTGAACTCGGCCCCCTCACCTTTAGAGCACAATCACTTGGATCCCGACATGATCATGATCCCTTCTCGCCTAAGCACCCCGGCCTCCCCCGCTAGCAGGGTGGCTCCAGGCTTGCCTCTCCTGTCTCTCCAAGCGGTTGGCAAAAGTTATCCCACCCCTGCTGGCCCTTTTGTAGCTCTCGACAATGTCGACTTGGAAGTGGGCAGTGGGGAATTTATCTGCCTGATCGGCCACTCGGGCTGCGGCAAATCCACCCTGATGAATATGGTGGCGGGCTTCTCCACTCCCACCCAGGGATCCATCACTCTCAAGGGCCAACCCGTGGGATCCCCTGGCCCTGATCGGATGATGGTGTTTCAAAACTATGCCCTGCTGCCCTGGCTGACCGCCTTTGAGAATGTCTATTTGGTGGTGGATCAGGTGTATCCCCACAAGTCTGGGGCCGAGAAAAAGCAGATCGTCCAGGAGCATCTGGAGCTGGTGGGCCTGACCGAGGCCGCCAACAAGCGACCCAAGCAACTCTCGGGTGGCATGAAGCAACGGGTGGCGATTGCCCGTGCCCTCTCCATCCGGCCTGAGGTCTTGCTGCTGGATGAGCCGTTTGGAGCCTTGGATGCCATCACCAAAGAGGAACTCCAGGACGAATTGCTGGCCATCTGGCGAGATCACCGCTGCACGGTTTTGATGGTCACCCATGACATCGACGAGGCGCTCTATCTGTCTGACCGCGTGGTGATGATGACCAATGGCCCTGCCGCCCACATCGGAGAGATTCTCACAGTTCCCTTCGACCGGCCTCGCCAGCGTTCTCGCATGATGGAGACCCCCGAGTTTTATGAGCTGCGCAACTACGCCCTCGACTTTCTCTATCGCCGTTTTGCCCATGCGGAAGATTGAATCCATTCACGGCGAAAGCAATTTAATGGAGTGGAGGAGAGACGATATCGTTAGGCACAACGGAGGGATCCCTGATGTATCCAACTCAAGCCGAAGCAAGACACCTGGCTTTGATCCCCAATCAATGGGTGAAAGCCACTTGGGATGACTATGTGGCGCTTCGGGATCACCCCACTCTGGCCAAGGCCAAAAGCTATTACTTTGCGGGCAAGATGCGGTTTGAGGATCTTGAGGTTGCCCAAGAGTCTGGAGAGACACACAGGGTTGTGGGATCCGATCATGCCAGGGCACATCATTTTCTCATTGGGCTGCTCTCCATTTTGGGAGCGGTCAAATCAATTCCGATGGTAGGACTGGATAATTGCTCCTACACCAAGTCGGGATTTCGAGAGGTTCAGCCGGATAGTTCTATTTATCTAGGAGAGCGCTCTGACTCCATTCAAAATACAAGCTCGGTTATTGATCTAGACGACTATCTCCCGCCTGATCTGGTGATTGAGATTGCGGTTTCATCCTTGGCTGATGACTTAGGCCCAAAGCGTTTATTATATGAAGCCATCCAAGTCAGTGAGTATTGGATTGTCGATGCCAAAGACTCAAAGATTTATGCTTTTCAGATTATCGATCAAGGCAGTATTCAGATCCAAACCTCTCAGGTATTAGCTGGACTGGAACTAAGTCTTGTGGAGGAGGCACTGTGGCGATCTCGCTCGGTCAATCAATCTCAAGTTAACGCTTGGCTTTTAGCTCAGTTTCAACTTTAAGAGCTCGTCATTGGACATGGGAATCTCGTTTGATGAACTATGATCTCTCCAAAAGTCAATGTCCCTATTGTGGGGTTGGCTGTGGCTTAGAAACAGTTGCGACTCCGACGGGATCCCATAAAGTGCGGGGGGATCGGGATCATCCCTCCAGTCTGGGCATGGTCTGTGTCAAAGGGGCAACTATTCTGGAGTCTTTGGATCAAGATCGGCTGCTTTATCCCCAGTGGCGAGAGAGTTTAGATCATCCCTTTCAACGGATTAGCTGGGAGCAGGCTTTTGCAATCATTATCCAGCGAATTCAAGCCTGTTCGACCCCTGATGCCATCTGTATGTACGGTTCAGGTCAGTTTCAGACGGAAGATTATTATGTGGCTCAAAAGCTGATCAAAGGTTGCCTGGGCACCAATCATTTTGATGCCAATTCTCGCTTATGTATGTCCTCGGCGGTGGCTGGCTATGGCAAAAGTCTGGGATCCGATGGCCCGCCCTGTTGTTACGACGATCTCGATCACTGTGAGTTGGCTTTTTTAATTGGCACCAATACCGCCGAGTGCCATCCTATTCTGTTTAATCGCCTCAAGAAACGGCACAAAAAGGGATCCCGGCTCAAGCTAATTGTGGTGGATCCCCGTCGCACCTTGACCGCAGAAGGGGCTGATTTGCATCTGCCCATCACACCGGGATCCGATATTGATTTACTCAATGGCATTGGTTATTTGCTGTTGCAATGGGGATGTTTGAACTCAGACTTTATCGCCCAGCATACTGAGGGTTACACGGACTATGCCGAGCTGATTGCCAGCTATACCCCCGAACAGGTGGCCCATCGCTGTGGGATCCCGGTTGCTGATTTGATCTTGGCGGCTGAGTGGTGGCGAGATTCGGGCAAAACCCTGTCCCTCTGGTCGATGGGGTTGAATCAATCCAGCGAAGGCACGGCTAAAGTCTGTAGTCTGATCAACCTCCACCTGCTGACGGGGCAGATTGGCAGACCGGGCTGCGGGCCGTTTTCCCTGACGGGACAACCCAACGCGATGGGGGGCCGTGAAGCTGGGGGATTATCTCATTTGTTGCCGGGTTATCGGTTTGTGGCCAATCCAGACCATCGAGCTGAGGTAGAACAGGCCTGGGGCTTGCCAGCGGGATCCATTTCACCTCAACCAGGCCGCACCGTCTGGGAAATGATCACCGGGATCGAGGACGGATCGGTGCAAGTGCTCTGGATCGCGGCCACCAATCCAGCCGTCAGTTTGCCAGATTTGGAGCGGACAAAAAAAGCCCTGCGCCACTCTCACTTCACCATCTATCAAGACGCCTATTTTCCTACTGAAACCGCCCAGTTGGCTCATCTGCTGTTGCCCGCCTGCCAATGGAGCGAAAAAGCGGGGGTGATGACCAATTCTGAGCGCAGAGTCACGCTGTCCACTACTTTTCGGGATC
>JBHJNR010000170.1:0-7762 GCA_050330615.1 Cyanophyceae cyanobacterium | reverse complement strand
GCAACCCTGTCGGGTATGCGGTGAGATTCCCCGGATCGCTCCTGGGATTTCCTGCTTCACAGATTCTGAGCTAGGTGAGTTGCCTCAACCCCCGCCAGACCATCTCCACAGGCAATTTGTTTAACGTCTACCCTGTGCCCCAGGGCGGACAAACTCAAACAAAGGTTTGATATGCACCAGCGAACTTTGCAGCTACGTTTCTGCCCTCGGAGTCCAGTCATGGATATCCTGCATGGGTCGTCACCCCTACTAGTGCTCAATCATTTTAACATTGCCGAACGTGTCACAACCACTGCTCCCTCCGGTCGCCCGCCGCTTCACCACCCCCTAACCCCTTTGGGGTATAGGCGGAGCACTGCGACGGATCTTGGTAGAAAGAGTAGAGGAGGTGAGTGAAGAACCCGATAGCTCAGCCAGATCTTGGGTGAGTCCACCAGACCTTCCAGACAAACTGGGGCAAGACCAGCATCCGACGCCAACGCCAAGGTTCTTGGTATAGACGATACAACCATTCGAGGCGGTGGTCACGCCACCATTGGGGGGCGCGGGTTTTGTTGCCGGCCCAAATATCAAAGCTGCCCCCCACTCCCATCCAGATAGCATTGGGCAACCGCTGCCGATGGGCCTGGATCCAAGCCTCCTGTCGCGGGGATCCCATGCCCACCAAAATCACCTGAGGGGCTTGCTGCTCTAGGTCTGTCAGCAGGTTGGATTCTTGCTCGGGGGAGAGGTAGCCATGTTGACCCCATAGACATAGGCGGGGGTACTGCTGCTGCCAATGGGCTTGGGCGGCCTGGTTGACTTCTGGTGTGGCCCCAATCAGGGCGATGGTGAAGCTGTCTAAAGGATCCTCGGCTAGGCGGCGCAAGAGGGTTTCGGCTAACTCAATGCCAGGAGAACGATGTACCCGGATCCCTTGGCGACCCAAGGCCCAGACCACTCCAGCCCCGTCGGGAATGACTAGATCAGCCTGATGAAGAGAGGCCCAAAACGTGGGATCCTCCTGAGCCAGCATGGTCATCTCAGAATTACAGGTGATCACATGGGTGCCCTGGTGTTGGGCTAACCGTTGGCGCAACCACTCCACGTAGCTGGGCAGGGAGTCCTCAGCCGGGATCCCGGTGGGTATATGAATGGGAACACCCAGAACGCGCTGGATTTCCAATCGGGGGGGATCACTGGTCATGAGGATGGGGTGCATCGGGCCTGGGACAGGGAGATCTCCAAAGGGCATGATACCGGGATTGTGGCTGAGCACCTCGGGGCAAACCATCAAGCGGTCATGCTGTTTCCCTCATTACTGGGATTCAGGAGTATCAGATCGATGCTAGCCACAAATGGGGCAAGGTACAGGGACAAAAAATGACGGGGAGCAAAGGAAGCTAGCGGTGGAGGGGGCTTTGACAAGGTCATGTGTGAGGAGGTGAGTAGAGAGGCAGAGGAGACCAGCCTAGTGCCCTAAGGCAGGGGGGCCTGGATATGAGCGATTCGTAGCTTTGGGCACATCCTTTTGGTATCTCAACAGGGAGTGTAGAGTAGTGGGCAAATGGTCACTCGTTTGTCTTAGCTCCTGTGACTTATTACCTGCTTGAACGTTCTGGATCCCTGACACTATGCGTATCCTCGCTTTGCGCGTTCTCAATGGCCCCAACTTTTGGAGTATTCGTCGCCAAAAGCTCATTCTGATGCGCCTCGATCTGGAAGATTTGGCCGATCGGCCTACCAATGAGATTGCTGGGTTTCGGGATCGCCTGGAGACCTTGATGCCAGGGCTGTGGGAACATCAGTGCTCCCGCAACTGCTATGGGGGCTTTTTGCAACGGGTGGAGGAGGGCACTTGGATGGGACATGTGATCGAGCATGTGGCCATTGAAATGCAATCCTTGGCGGGTATGCCCGTCGATTTTGGCCGGACTCGGGAGACCTCCACCGAAGGGGTCTACAACGTTGTGTTCGAGTATCAAGAGGCTGAAGCCGGTCGCTATGCCGCCAAAGCTGCCGTCTATCTCTGCCAATCGCTGATCAACGGTGACTCCTATCAGCGGGATCTGGAGCTGGATATCCAAGATTTGCGGGAGATTCGAGAGGATGTCCGGCTTGGCCCTAGCACCCAATCGCTGGTGGATGAGGCAGGATTACGCGGAATCCCTCATATTCGGCTCAATGGCGACTCCTTAGTGCAACTGGGCTACGGCGTTTATCAAAAACGAGTGGAGGCCACCACCACCGAGCACACCAATATCATCGCCACTGATATCGCCTGCAACAAACGGGCCACCAAAGAGCTGCTGGGGGACATGGGGATCCCTGTGCCCACAGGCTTCGTGGTGCGGCGACTGGATGAATTGGCGGGCACCATTGAGGATGTGGGCGGCTATCCGGTGGTGGTCAAGCCCCTCAACGCCAATCATGGCAAAGGCATCACCGTCAATATCAATGATCTGAAGACAGCGGAGGCAGCCTACGATGCGGCCAAAGAGCACTCCGATACCGTCTTGCTAGAAAAGTATGTGGTGGGGGATGACTACCGCCTGCTAGTGATCAACAACAAGCTGCAAGCGGTGGCCAAGCGCGTGCCCGCCCAGGTGGTGGGGGATGGCCACTCCACTATTCAAGAGCTGATCGATGCGGTCAACAGGGATCCCTGTCGAGGGTATGGTCACGAAAATGTCCTGACCCAGATCTTGGTGGATGATATGACCCGGCGGCTGCTGGAAAATCAGGGTTTTACCTTAGATACTGTGTTGGAGCTGGGCCAAGCCTGCTCGCTCAAATCCACTGCCAACCTCAGCACCGGCGGCAGCGCAGTGGACTGTACCGACATCATCCACCCCTACAACATCTTTATTGCCGAACGGGCGGCCCGTATTGTTGGCCTGGATGTGGCGGGCATCGACCTGATCTGCCCGGATATCACCGTGCCGGTCAGCGAAAATGGCGGCGCAATTGTGGAGGTCAATGCCTCCCCAGGGCTGCGAATGCACCTGGCTCCCAGCGAAGGGATCCCCCGCAATGTGGCTGAGCCGATCATCGATATGCTGTTCCCGCCCGGAGCCCAGACCCGGATCCCGATCATCGGCATCACCGGCACCAATGGCAAAACCACCACCACCCGTCTGACCGCCCACATCCTCAAAGGGGTGGGCAAACAAGTAGGCTTCACCACCACTGACGGGGTCTATATCCAAAATCACCAGATCGCCAAGGGCGATATGACTGGCCCCTACAGCGCCCAACTGGTACTGCGGGATCCCACGGTCGAGGTGGCTATTCTGGAAACAGCCCGAGGCGGCATTTTGCGCGCAGGCTTGGGCTTTACCGAGTGCGATATCGGCGTTGTGCTGAATATCACCTCCGACCACCTGGGACTGGGGGACATCGATACCCTCGACGATATGGCCCGTGTCAAAGCTGTGTTGGTGGAGGCGGTGCACGAAAAGGGCTACGCCGTTCTGAATGCCGATGATCGGTTAGTGGCGGAGATGGCCCGCAATGTCAAAGCCACCGTGGCCTACTTCAGCATGGATCCCAGCAATCCCGTGGTGCAGCACCATGTCGCTAGCGGCGGGACAGCCGCGGTCTACGAAGAGGGCTATATCTCAATTTTAAAGCGGGGTTGGAAACTGCGGATTGAGAAGGTGACCAATATCCCACTCACCCTGTCGGGCAAAGCCAGCTTCATGATCCAAAATGCCCTGGCAGCCACATTGGCCACGTTCCTGCATGGGGTTTCCATCGACGATATTCGGGTGGCCTTGGGCACCTTCACCAGCTCGGTCGCCCAAACCCCTGGTCGCCTCAACCTGTTTGAGGTGGGATCCTTTCAGGTATTGGTGGACTATGCCCACAATGCAGCGGGCTATGAAGCCATCTTGACCACGTTGGAGCGGTGGGATTGTCGCGAAAAGATCGGAGTGATCGGTGGTCCTGGGGATCGCCGCGATCAAGATCTGCGGGAGCTGGGGATCCTGGGGGCGCGCATGTTTGATCGGGCCATTGTCAAAGAAGATGATGATCGGCGGGGCCGGGAACCCGGTGAAGTGGCTCAGATCATCAAGGGGGGCTGGGAGGCTGAAAACGGCGGCGATTTGCAGATGCTCTTAGAGGAAACGAGCGCGATCGAAACCGCCCTAGCTCAAGCTCAGCCCGGAGATCTGGTGGTGATCTTCCCTGCCGAAGTGCGTCGCACCATCGACATCATTGCCCGCTTCCAAGAGCAGCTCAACCCACAGAAGCCCAACTATATGGGATCCACCTATGGGGCTGGGCCGGATGGCTTTAGCAATGGCCGCAGCAGCGATCGCACCCCTGGATTTGATCAAGAGAAGCCCGCTGCCGATGGGGGTAAGCCTATGGGCTTTGCCACCGAGCCTGTGGAGAATGGCGCGGTTAACGGTAGCCATACCCCTGAATCGGTGCCAGGATCCCCACAAGAGACAGAAATGAGCGAGATTGGGTAAGGATATCAGGCCTCCCAGCTCATGGATTGAAGCAGAACGATGGCACAGGTACGGCTGCAAAAAGTGTTGGCCCATCTGGGGGTGGCTTCGCGGCGGCACTGTGAAGATCTGATCCGGGCTGGTCGGGTGCAGGTCAATGATCAGGTGGTAGGGCTGGGATCCCTGGCAGATCCTGAGGTGGATGAGATTCGGCTCGATGGTCGACCTGTATCTCATTCTCCATCACGTCAGGCTCAGGTTGGCCAAGATCAGTCAGGCCAAGATCAGTCAGGCCAAGATCAGTTGGAGAAGGCTCCTCAACGCTGTACTTTGTTGCTGCATAAACCTACGGGGGTATTGTCCACCTGTGATGATCCGCAGGGGCGCAAAACAGTTCTTGATCTGGTGCCAGAGCCATGGCAAAGCATCCGGCTCTATCCAGTCGGTCGGCTGGATGCCAATAGCAGCGGAGCGTTGCTGCTCAGCAATGATGGGGATTTGACTTTGCGGCTGACCCATCCCCGCTACCACATCCCCAAAACCTACTGGGTGGAGGTGGCGGGATCCCCCAGTCGGCATACTCTTGATCAGTGGCGGCAGGGGATAGAGCTGGATGGCATTCTGACGCGGCCTGCCCAAGTAGATCCGATGCCAGTGCCCCCGCCGTTCCACCGGATTTCACCTCCATCGGGAACATCTCGCCAGCCCAAACCATCGAGTACATGGCTACAAGTGGTGTTGAGAGAAGGGCGCAATCGTCAAATTCGCAACGTTGCCCGTCAACTCTGTCACCCGGTGTTGACTCTTCACCGCATTGCCATTGGGTCACTGAGACTCGACGATCTAGAATTAGGGCAGTCTCGCCTGTTGACCCCATCCGACCTTGAAACACTCCACAGTGAGTCCCATGCCCCCTATGACTCTTGATGCTTCTCAAGATCGAGCCATCTCACTAGAAACCTTGGGCCAACACCTGCGCCAAACCCGCGAGGCTCGGGGGCTATCGTTGGCAGAGGTCTCCCACGATATCCATGTACGGACGGTGTATTTGCAGGGGATCGAGCAGGGGGATATGACCCGTCTGCCAGAACCTGTCTATGTGCGAGGGTTTGTCAAACGCTATGCCGATTATCTGGGGTTGGATAGCCAAGATCTCTTGATCAAAACGGATCCCATCCTGCTCAAGGCCAAGCCCAGAGCGGAGTTGACCCAGCCCCCTCAGCCAGAATCCTTTGCGGTATCGTTGCGACCCATCCATTTGTGGTCGGCCTATGTGGTCTTGATCGTGCTGGCGGTGGGGGGCTTGTCAGCGTTCTTGGATGGTCGGCTCCCGGCGGTTTCCCAATGGATGGCGTTTGAGAGATCAGGCCCGTCTAATCCCCGCCCTAACTCAGGATCCCCAGATCCCATTACCCCATCAGCCCTGCGCCTGTTTCCTCGCCTAGAGGATTGGGTCTATGTGGAAGGGGTCTTTCCAGAGCGTTCCCCTAACCTAATTGCTTTGGTGGATACGGTGCAGTTGGATGTGCGAATTGTGGAGCGACCCTCCTGGATCCGGGTGGTGGCGGATGGAGCAACGGTATTTGAGGGCACCTTAGCGCCAGGAACGCAGCAAAATTGGTCGGCAGAGGATTCCATCATTCTGCGGGCGGGCAATGCAGGGGGAGTTCAAATTACGTTTAACAATCGAGATCTTGGCCCGATGGGGCAGTTTGGTGAGGTTAGAGAAGAAACCTACCGTCGTCCAGATCAAGCCGCCCAAGCTCTCTAACTCACGCTGGCTCACTCAGGATCCAGAGCACTTGTGAGATAGATCTAGATCCATTCAGACAAGGGGCTTCAGCTCCTTGTTCGATAGTGGGCAATTGACGCCGCTGAATACATGTCGTGGACATGGGAACCGTCAGGCGATACTTTTTGAGGGGGATCCATTTGAGTGATCTCACCGCTTAAATAGTCTCTTGGCCTGAATTATTTCTTGGTAGGATCCTGCGTCATGGCTGAAACTTTCTCAGACTCCACCGCTGAGTCCACACCGCTAGGCTCAGAATCGAGGGGATCCCAGATTAACCACGAGGGGGATCCCGCTGATTATCCCTCCCATCTGGATAGGCGGGGCCAATGGTTATCAGGGATCCTAGCGGTTGTCCTCACCCTCGGCATTGCTATAGACGCGCCCTCGGCCCTGTTGCCCTGGGGACTGGCAGCGGCTTTGAGTGGGGTGGTGGGGATCTGGGGGATCCCGCTGTTACGAGCCTGGAAAACGGGACAGGTGATTCGTACCGAGGGGCCGCAGTCCCATCTCAAAAAAGCAGGCACCCCGACGATGGGGGGCATCACCTTTGTGCCGGTTGGCATTGCTGTGGCACTGGTATGGACAGGATGGGATCCCTGGGTGGTGGCGGTGAGCCTGTTGACCTTGGGCTGTGGCCTGATCGGCTGGCTGGATGATCTGGCCGTGATTCAGAAACAGTCGAATAAGGGGCTGTCGCCGCGCCAAAAGTTGGGCCTGCAACTCTTATTTGGCATTCTCTTTTGCGGCTGGATGGCTTGGGCAGGAGTGGAAACTCAGGTCAGCGTGCCGGGGCTGGGATCCCTGTCTTTGGGCTGGGGCTTTTGGCCGTTGGCCCTGTTTGTGTTGGCTGGCACCACCAATGCGGTGAATCTGACCGATGGTATGGATGGCTTGGCGGCAGGAGTGGTGGCGGTGATCTTGGTGGGGATGGGATCCCTAGCCTTGACCAGTGGCTCTGCCGATCCGGATTTGGCCATCTTTGCCTTGGTGATGGCGGGGGCTTGTATTGGCTTTTTGGCCCATAACCACAATCCAGCTAAAGTCTTTATGGGGGATACGGGATCCCTGGGGTTGGGGGGAGCATTGGCGGGCTTTGCCTTGCTCAATGATCAACTCTGGGCCTTGGCTCTGATGGGGGCACTGTTGGTGTTTGAGACCTTATCTGTGGTTTTGCAGGTGGGCTATTTCAAGTACACCAAGCGTCGAGGGGGAGAGGGTCAGCGACTGTTCAAGATGTCCCCCTTTCATCACCATTTGGAACTGTCGGGTTGGAACGAGATTCAGGTGGTGGGAGCCTTTTATGGCTTGACCGGGATCCTGGTACTGGTGAGCTGGTGGATGGGAACTCACGGGTTAGGAAGTGTTTGAGCCTTGGAAATGGGATACAACCCCCATCCTTCTAGGACGGCTTTTTGCCTTGCTGCTCAAGGTATTCACGAACCACTTTGATAGGGGCACCCCTGCAAGATCCAGCAAAGTAGCTCGGACTCCAGAGGTGATCTTGATGCGGGCGTAATTCAAACTCCTT
>JBHJNR010000169.1:0-7477 GCA_050330615.1 Cyanophyceae cyanobacterium | reverse complement strand
CCTGGCAAAAGACTAGAGATCACAAGCTGATTGTTGTCATACATCGAGATCTCCGCCTTTCCCTCAATCAAGATCAATAACTCACGGCAGTTATCCCCCTCATCCGAGATAACGTCATTTGCTTGATAGAGCTTAAATTGAGTAATCGTCGCTAGATCCAGAAGAGTATGGGTATGGATCCCGCTAAAGAGTTGGGTATTAAAAAGATAGGTCAGTTTTTCCAAATCGGGAACCTGAACCAGAGATAAATACCCTTGTTTGAGCAACGTTTCGGCGATGGTTTTTACTAAGTTTTGCTGAGTTGATTCTAGCAACGACTGAGCTTGAGATTGGCCTAGCTCAAAATCTAGTTGATGCAGCAAATAAAGACTGATCGCCTGGATAATAGGATTGCCTTCTTGGAGGAGAGATTGCAGGTGATTGATAATAGTTTCTGAAGATAGATCTAGTGCACAAGATGGGAAATTAGATCCCGGATCCCTCAGCTTTTTCATGATGGCAGAGGGAAGCCTTGAACTCCAATTTGCTGTTGGGTTATTGAGGACTTCTGGTAAGACTGCGGGAGATAAAGCAACTAACTGATCGGCAATCTCAACGTTGAGATCATTGTCAGAGTTGCTCTCTATCAACTCCAAAAGCGCACGTACCAGCAATCTCTTTTTCTGTTTGACGCTGGATCTCAACAGGTTTAGTACCAGTGTTTGACGCAGCAATTGGGGCTGATTTAAGGCATGAAAACGTTGGATTAGGTCTTGCAGTTGTCCCAGAATCAGTTGAGCCCGATGCCAGATTTCTGCTTGCAGATCCAATCCTTCCCCAATCTCATTCTCCTCGGCGGAGGTAATACAATAGTCTTGGCGTAGTTGTCGCAATGATGCCGGATCCTGGGCAATCAAGTCCTCGATAGAGTGTTGACTCTGAAGAACCAACATTCGTTCTAGGGCACGGCGATACCCCGATAGACGCACCGAGTTTTCAAGACTGTGCAGGCGATTGGGATCCATCAAGCTGGGATCCTCTACCCCCAGCTCCAGTAATAGATCCTGGTGTTCATCATCACTAATGGCCAATTGTTGTCTTAATTGCGCGAGGACTTGAAGGCTGCTGCTGCTGTTGACATACCCTTCCTCCAGAGATTCTCGCAATACTTCCTTGTAGGCTTCGAGACGTTTTCCTTGCGTAAAGCCGGGCAGGGCTTTGGCCAAAACATAGACCTCATCACTGCTGAGATCGCTGAGCTGTCGCCCCTCTAACAACTTAGACCAGTTGAGGTGAAGCTTATCCAGTTGTTTGCGCAGTCGAGCGGCCAATCCTTCCCGGTTATAGTGTTCGGGCTGGCGAGGCCAAGTGCGATAGATCCAAAAGCTACTGCTTGCCAATATCACAAATTCCCACATCCACTGGGCCCAGGCGGGGAGTAAGGCCAGCCAGGATCGACCTGCCAATAAAAAGAAAAAGTTGAAGATAAAAAAGGTGCAAAAGGTATAGAGCCGGTGGCGATTCAGCAGTAGATTGGATCCCCATTGTTGATGGAGCCAGGATTCTATCCGCAGACCAAGGCCATAACCTAAACAGGTAAAGACTGCCAATGTGAGTGGCACCGCAGCCAGTTTGGGCACCGGGATCGTGAGGCCTGCAATATACCAACCGGGATCCCACCAACGACTGATTGAACCTAGCTCATAGGCCCAAACCCCTGACAAATAGTAGTCCCAATTGCCAGCATAGAGATAGTAATAGCAGAAATAGCCCACCACCAAGCCCACATAGCCGTAGTACAGCAATTGTTGTTGGGGTTGCTCTAGGCCCTTCCAGTAGGTGCGCTCCGCATCAATATCAATACAGGGACTCTGACAGGCTACACAGGCACTTTTTTCTTGGCCATCTGGCTCTACAGTACGGCACATCGACTGCGTGATTTTGAGGTCACTGGTATGGGCAGACTGGGTCAGTAACCCTCTTGGTTCACCATAGATCTTTTGCACAGGGGCCATCGGACAAAAGTAATTGCACCAGCTTTTGCCACCATACAAAAAACCAACGAGGACAGCGGAGCCAATGGTGATTAAAAGCCAGCCCAGCAACAGCCACCGATCATTGTTGATCCCCAGAAGGCGGGCATTGAGACCGACAAAAAACCAACCCATCTGGACATAGGGATAGTTTTTTCCTAACCAAGACTCTGAATGAATTCGGGGCACCTCAGCCCGTTTACCCTTGCTGACCGTGCGTTGGATCCCCAGGGCGCGGGGAATCTGAGAAATAAAAGATAAGGGACAGATCCGTCGCCATAGATCATGTCCCAAAATTAGCAGGATCCCAATGGCGGCTGGCACCACCAACCCCCAAAAAATTGGTGCCCCCAACCCATACTCAGTTCCCAATGACAAACACTGGCCCTGCACCTGCACACACCGATCCGGATCCACCCGTAACCCAGGGATCCCAGTCTCCGCATGGGTCAGATAAGGGGAGATCGGATCATAGACAAGCGAAGCGATCAGCAGCAGCCAGCCCACCGTCAGGCCCCAGCGTAAGCGATGAAACTGTTGTTCACTCCAGGATCCAAATGTCATAACCTTGTCCAACTGTTCAAAACTTAATTGTTCAAAACTGAATTGTCCCGGCCTTGTCTAGACTTAAGGATTACAAAATGCACATTGAGCCGGATCAGCCCAGGTTGCTGCCACCGGCACCGTCTCGGTATGGGGACAGCGCAGACAGCCGTGGATCCAGGCTTGGGTCACTGCACTTGGGGCACCACACTCTCCACATCGCAGCCCAGATAGGGGACGGATCCGGCCGAAACCAGGGGTTTGGCAGGCAGGGCAACGGCTGCGCGCTTTTTGAATTAAATCCTGCGTGGCGGCTTCGATTACCTGCATCCGAGTGGGATTGTACAGGGCTCGCATATCGGTTTCCAGATGGATGCCGTCCTGGCCCGGATGAGCCTCCACCACCTCAATCAGAGTTGCCTCATCTTGGATCCCCTTTTGGATCCACTGAGGTTGGGCCGGATCATCGAGGGCGATCAGGGCATGGTTGGGAAACCCCACTCGCTGGGCAAAGGCCAAAGCTTCTGCCACAGTTTTAACCCAGCGATGGCTGAAATTGGTCTGGATGCTGGCAGCCCAGCCCACCAATTCTAGGTTTTGCTCACGGTCAATCAACATCACCCACTCTTGATTCCACGGGATCCCTGGGAGCTGGGGATGAGGGCCAAAGGATCCCTCGCTCGCTAGGCCAAGAGTCTCAGGTCGCCCTGCCAAACCTGCCTCGACCTTGAGCCGCAGGGTCTCCAGCACGTTGCCGGGCCGAGACCGCTCCCGCGTAAAGGTGCCAAATTGATCCGTATCCACCGTTGTCACTTGGACTTGGATCCCTAGCCCTCTCTCTAGGAGCGGGGTCATCACCTGCTCTTTGCGGTGTTGGGTCGTTAACAATACCACCCGATCCTGCCAGAGATCCCGCTCAAAATCTGCCACGCCAGCCATGAGTCAATCCCATCACTTCCCATTAACTTGTCACCTTCGTCATGGGCACAGAGGATCCCTTAACTTGATCCACTGTCGCCATCAACACCTGCTCGCAGCTATTCACCAACCACTCGTTTGTTAATGCCAAATGTAGACTAGCCACCCGCTGCCGGATCTGGATATCCGCGAAATACCCCATCTGGATCGACGTTGTCGGCAAAGTCACGGAAATCCATGTTAGATATCGACAAATTGTTCTCAATACCCCACATTTCTGACGGAATGACCCGAAACGTCCGTCCAACCTCCTCGTAGAAGTCCACTATAAGGATTGTTTGTTCAGAATTGGTGAACGTGATTTGGTCAGCAAGAAAGACGAGTGGGTGGTTGCCGTTCTCTAGAACGAAAGCAACCAACTGTTCGACCGTTAGCCCTTCATAGGCTTTATCGCTAATGAAATGGAGGTATGCCAAGAAGCCCTCCTCACTCGGCTCTTGAAGCGCTTTACATAGGTCGATCCAGGCGACGTCATCGGAAAAGTCTGTCCGCACTAGCAATGACTCTTCTGTAATTTCGGGGAACTTCTTCATGCAAGCCTCAGAGATCAAACGAAGAATAACACTTCTACTCCAAGGTTCTTTCGGGTTGGAATTGGTAAAAAGGTGCCGAGTGGTATTGGATCCCTTACCCGGCATTCCCATCCAGCCAGGGATCCCATTCAATACCTCCGACTTCAGCTATTGGTCAGTTCCGCCCCTACAGGCTTAATCGGCACAGTGGATCCCTTGACTTGAGCCACCGCCGCCATCAGCCCCTGCACACGACTATCCACAAATCGCTCATCTGCTAAAGGCAAATGCAGACTAGCTAACCGTTGCCGGATCTTTCCTTTGGCCCCTGCAATCCATACTTCTTTGCCCTGATCTAGCGCATCACGAATGGCATTTTCCAGAGATAGCGTTGCAGAAACTCCTAGCATTGGTACATCTGAGAGATCCAACACTAGGGCTAAACAACTTCTCACCGCCTCATGCTGCCGTGCAATCGCTTGTGAGACCCCAAAGATCATCGGCCCGCCCAAGTAAAACAGCAATACCTGCCCCTGAGCCTGTCGCAGCAACTCCCGCTCTGTCTCACTCAGGACCACCTCATCATCCCCATCCGTGATAGCTTTCACGTCTTCAGAGTGAAGATCACTCAGGCGCTGAATCGTCAGCAAATTTGCCACAAAAAAGCCCACTCCCACCGCCGCAATCAAATCCACTAAGACGGTCATCCCCATCACCCCATACATGATGGCCGCCCCCCGCCATGAGAGCCGATGCGCCCGCGTCAAAAAGCTCCAATCCAAAATATCAAAACCCACCTTCAGCGCAATGCCAGCCAGCACCGCCATTGGGATCCCTTGGGTCAAAGGAGCTGCAAATAGCACCACTATGAGCAGAATCACTGCCCGCGTCATGCCCGCCAACGGAGTCACCCCACCAGACTGGATGTTGACGACTGTCCCCATGGTTGCCCCTGCTCCGGGCAATCCCCCCATTAGCCCTGACACCAGATTGCCGATCCCTTGGCCGATCAGCTCTTGATCTGAGTTGTGGCGAGTCCGGGTCAAATTATCTGCAATCACCGCTGTGAGCAGCGTATCAATACAGCCCAACATCCCCAGTACCACCCCATCCAGCACCAGGCTGGCTAAAGAGGAAAAGGGCAGACTAGGCACCTGTAGCGATGGCAAGCTGGTGGGAATCTCCCCAATCCGGCGCAGATCCACATCCCCAAAAAACAGACTGGCCACTACGGTACCCACCACTAATGCCACCAACTGGGGCGGGATCAGCCTTCTCCAAGCCTTAGGATAGAGAAATAGGATCCCTAGTGTCCCCAACCCCAATAGCAACTCGGATCCATTGGGATTGAGGATAAATTCTGGCAACTGTTGCAGGGATCCAATCACCCCTCCTCGGCTGGCATGGCCCAGCAGCGGCGGCAATTGCAGCACAATCATAATCATGCCGATCCCAGACATGAACCCGGAGATAACGCTGTAGGGCATCAGGGTGATGTATTTGCCCAGCTTGAGCACTCCAAACAACACCTGGAACAAGCCCGCCACCATCACCACTGTGAAGGCTGGCCCTAACCCCTGGTCTGGATACCGAGTGATCACATTGGCAATGACCGCCGTCATCATCACGGTCATTGGCCCGGTGGGTTCTGAGATCAGCGTAGGGGTGCCCCCAAACAAGGCGGCAAAAAAGCCCACACATACCGCCCCATAAAGTCCCGCCACTGGCCCAGACCCTGAGGCAACACCAAAGGCCAATGCCATCGGTAACGAGATCACCGCTGTGGTCACCCCGCCAAACAGATCTCCTCGCCAATGACTCAGATCCAGCCGCTCGCGCCAGTGAAACCCGCCTATCTCAGCATTCATGTAGGTTTCTCCTATCAATATGCAAAGCAGCTTACCATTGAGGACAGTCGAACTACACAGGTGTCGATATAGATTTTTGTCTATGATTTTGATTGGCAATCTTCATTCTTGAGGATTACGCTGTATCCCCCTCCTGAATCCACGGCCTCAGGACAGGGCAAACCTGTCATTTGTTCATCTATAAACTTATGGGCATATCATCAAAAATCAGACGAATGGGCTCATCCACGCCACATGACGACTACTCTTTAACAAAGATATCCTTACCATTAGGACACTCAAACCAGGGGCTTAAACCCCTTGCTCACAGTAGAAATTGACTATAATTCAACAGGTGTAGAAACAGCAGGGCAATAACAAACTTGCTGACAACTCATGGCTTTACCCTACTAAAATGATAAAAGCTCTACTGTAAATTCTGTTCTATCATTTGAACTCTCAACATAAATTCTGCCCTGTAAAAGCTCGACCGCTCTAGAAGCCAAGGCCAGCCCTAATCATGTCCCCCCTTGGCTATAGATATCAAGTTGTTGAATACGATGGGATTTCTCAAAAATAGTTATGAGTTTATCATTGGGAATGGTTACTCCGGTATTGATCACCTGCAACTTAATCCCCCCTGATATTTCCCCAATCTTGAGCGTTATTGAATGATTACTAGGAGTATACTTGCAAGCATTGTTAAGGAGCTCTTTTACCACTCGACTTAGCAATGCATGATCAGAAGTAATCCGCCCATTCAAGCGTGCAGTGCAACACCCAGAGAATTTCCCAAACAGGCACATAGGGATAGTCTGATGCCTACAGCAATCCAGATTGAATTATGAGCGCTTCCAGTATTCTTGTAGCTTCGGGAAATCAAAGCACTGATGACTCAAGAACCACTCAAATAGGTTTCTCACACCCCGAAAAGGCCACTGTAGCCCGCCCGATAGCAGTAATCCCCAACATTTTTTCGGCATTATCATTCCAAACAAAATGCTCACTCCAGGCCATTCTTCTGGGATTAATGCGATCGAGCAGGTCGGCTTCTTCCGCAGGCAGCACACGGGCCTTACGTTGGGCGCGCAGGGTCACAATCTGCTGTAGCAGGCGATCTAACTCAGTCTCATCCAGCTCGTTAGCTGCTTGAATCAGTTCGTCAAGACTCATGGCAACCCCTGCTGCGTACTGGTTCTATGGTATCCCTAACCCACTTTCCCCTCATGCCGACAGCTCCTCAAGCATCTGCTTAATCCGATCCGTACAAGCCTTCAGATCGCGGTCAATCTCCTCTTACGGGCGCGGCGGCTGAAACACATAAAAATGCCGATTAAACGGGATCTCAAACCCAACAATGCCCACCTCCCCATCCAGAGCATCACACTTGCCCCGATCAACCCAGGCAACGGGCACATGGGGCTTCACCTCCCGCTCAAAATACTGATGGGCACCTCGATAAATCCGAAAGAGCTTGTCAGGTAGACATTTTTTCTGATATGTGACAGGATTTGATATCACTAAAGCATCTCCAGATGAGTCAACAAGGTTTTTGGGACTTTCAGTCCCGGCAGGAGAAGTTAGC
>JBHJNR010000168.1:0-17433 GCA_050330615.1 Cyanophyceae cyanobacterium | reverse complement strand
CATTCCCCCCCATCCTTGGTGCAACTCACAGCAATCCGCCGATCTCGAGCCGCACTCTCCCCAATTCGTACACCTGTCAGCATTAACAGCTTTTCGCCACACTCCCGCCGCACCTTCTCTAACTCCCGCTCCATGCTCATGACCTTGAGTTTGGGAGTACACCAGCGAAACGTATTACTGGGCGGTGGCACCCCTCGACCCAGCATATATACAAAAAAGCGATAATCCATCTCCGGCAACACCACCCGAGTCTGGATCCCCCGTTTCTCCAACTCAGCCAGGATCCCTAATGCTGCAGTGTGTAAAGGAGGAAGTTCTTGCCGTGTATCCGCATAGAGTACAGTCAGACTCTCAGGCTGTGGGATCCGGCCTGTTTCGATCAGATGAGCCACCAGCGTCACCGTAGCGGAGGAATCCTTACCCCCCGAAAACGCCACCGCCCAATGGCGATAGAGAGATCCGTAGTGACACAGCGACTCCACCGACAGCTCAATGCTCTGGCTGAGGCTAAGACGTTGATCCTCAAATAAACTCAATGACTGCATTGACACATCACTGATATTCCTTCCTCAGGATATCCATCTATTCTGGTTCTAAATCAGCCTTGGGGGTGTCATTCTCACCACCACAGTCCGTGACTGAACATTGGATCTAACCACCCTTTCTCAACTGGTAGTCAGTAGGGATTCACGTTTTGGATCTGGGTTCTGGGCTAATCACCCTGGGTTGAGGTCGGCGGACACATCGGGTAGCCAACCGTTGGCTAAAACCTGGTCAATGGGAAATGGAGAAGAAGGCAGGTCAGCTGGCTACTGATGCCGCGACGTTCGCTTTTCCCCAAGGTCTCAACCTCTTCAATCAGGCTCATCACATCAATGTCCTGCCAACGGCCCTGCCGCAGTAGTTGGACAGTTTGATCGATCCAAGCATTGAAATCGGCTCGATACTGCTGACTCATCACATGGCTCCCGCCAGAGACTAGGATCCCACCTGTACTATCGTGCTCTGCCACTGTTCGGGGGTGTAGGTCTTGAGGGCAAGAGCATGTAAGCTGCCATCGTCCAAATAGGCTTGGAGGGTGGAGTAGACCAGTTGATGCTGCTTGATCATGGTCAATCCGGCAAACTGTTCGGCCACGATGATGGCCTGAAAGTGATTGCCATCCCCTGCCGTGTCCTCCACCCGTACTTTCGCACCAGGGATCCCGGCAGTAATCAAGTGTTCGATCTGTTGGGTCTGCATCGGTTCAACTCCACAGGCTATAGGGATCAGGGACGCTCATCAAGCTACCACAGGGGCTGGAGCTAGAGGTTTTGATAGAGGGTAACAATCTCGGCTTGGACTTGCTCAATGGTCAGGGCATCCGAGTCAATCACCACCGCATCATCTGCCTTTTTGAGAGGAGCTACCGTTCGTTGACTATCCTGTTGGTCGCGGCTCTGGATCTGTTCTTGCAGGGATCCCAGATCCACATCCACCCCTTGCGACTGCAACTCCCGCTGTCGGCGCTGTGCCCGCTGCCGAGGAGACGCTGTCAAAAAGATCTTCAGCTCAGCATTGGGAAAAACTGCTGTCCCAATATCGCGCCCCTCCAGCACCACCCCGCCGGCTTGCCCGATCTGTCGCTGCAACTCCACCATCGCCCGTCGCACCCCAGGCCAGGCCGACACCCGCGATACCGCCTGAGTGACCTGCGTTGAGCGAATCTGCGTGGTCACCTCTATGCCATCCACCCATACCTGTGTCCCAACGGTGGACTGTTGTCCAGCCTGAGTATTCAAACGGATTTGGGCCTGTTGAGATAGCTCCGTCAGTTGGGCCTGATTATCCAACGGGATCCCTTTTTCCAGCGCTAGCCAGGTCAAAGCCCGATACATTGCCCCCGTATCCAAATAGAGCAATCCCAGCTGCGCCGCTACTCGCCGAGCCACCGTCGATTTTCCTGCCCCCGCTGGCCCATCGATGGCGATCAGGGGTTTGCGACGAGGGCTGGGCTGCTGCTCTTGGGGCGACTCAGCAGCGGTACTCGTGTCGGTGAGTTGAAGGTCTAAAGCAGTATCTAGCATGAGGTTATCAATCAATCGGGTTTTCCCCACATAGGCAGCCACCGCCAACACAGCCTGGGTAGACACAGACTGGACGGGCTGCAAAGTTTCCATATCCACCAATTCAAGATACTGGATTTGCACAGCCGGATGGCTGGCCAACACCTGTCGCGCCACCGCCAGGATCCCTTCAGCACTGGGATCCCCTTGCTTGAGATGAGTCTGGGCAGCTTGCAATGCTCGGGGGATCCCCAGGGCTTGCTGCCGATCTTCGGGCGACAAGTAGCGATTGCGAGAACTCAAAGCCAAGCCATCGGCATCCCGGATGGTGGGACAGGCCACAACAGTTGTATCGATCCACAGATCCTTGACCATCTGGCCGATCAACACCAGTTGCTGATAGTCCTTGCGGCCAAAGTAAGCCCGATCCGGCTGGACTAGGTGGAACAGTTGCGCCACCACCGTCAGCACCCCTTCAAAGTGACCAGGGCGAAAGGATCCACACAAGGGTCGAATCAGCTCCGGCGGTGGGATCACCCGCATCGGATCACGGGATCCCTGGCTGGGGTGCATCTCCGTTGGGTTAGGGGCAAACACCCAATCCACCCCGAGCTGCTCACAGAGCTGGCAATCTTGCTCTAGGGTGCGAGGATAACGACTCAGGTCTTCGTGAGGGGCAAATTGTAAGGGATTGACAAAGATGCTCACCACCGTCAAGTCATTATCTTGGCGACACCGTTGGATCAAGCTCTGATGGCCCTCATGCAAAGCCCCCATCGTTGGCACCAGGCCAATGGTGAGGGGGCGTTGCTGATCTGCCCCAGAAGCTCTATCAGGGTCTCGATGGGATACTGTATTAGCTTGCAGCGTCCGTCGTAGCTGTTGTAATTCCACCACTGACTGGATCAGTCTCATCCCAGATGCTCCAGTCCCATCATTTTTGACTGATCATTGTTGACTGAGCTGTCCATCAAGATTGAACCAACTCAGTTGTTGCGATCATTTCACTGTCAACACCAGCCAGCTTTTAGAGACCAAGCTTGTTGCTGCGCTGATATTGGAGGTAGGCAGCCACAAACAATCCGGCCAAGGTCACTACTACCGTGCCCAAAACGATCCCTAGCAAAATCGGCTCAATCACAACTGTCTCCTTCGGCCCAAAAACGAATTTATCCTCAAACATCATAATTCAAGATGAGTGGTTCGATCGGGGCTATCAGCCGGCCACAACACTCTTGGATCTAGAATCAGTCCCCACAAGGGCGATATCTTCTGGTAGTATTGTAAATCTCAATACTGGAGAGGTGGCCGAGTGGTCGAAGGCGCAGCACTGGAAATGCTGTGTAGGGCAACTTACCGTGGGTTCGAATCCCACCCTCTCCGTTCTCCCAAATTAGCTCTCCCACTAGTCCTAAGGCCCCACTCGCCCTAAGGGCAGTCTCCCGTCGGGTCTCAGCACCAGTGGGGACAGCTCTGTGACAATCCACAGCGGGCTAGACCAACTACCGAATCGTTCTAATCGTTGAGCGTCCTTCCCGTGTTAAAACCCTGAAGGGATCCTCGTGCTCAAGGGTGAAACACCAATGGTTGTGAAGAATTCTATTGGGATATCGTTTGCTAACCTATCGCTTCGGGTGGGATCCCTTGTCGTCCTGACCTGCTTAGAACCTTTGCCAGCTTGGTCACAGAGCACCTTTGGCATTGTGGGCCAGCCCGTTTTGACCCTCCATCCCACCGATACCCAAACCAGTGAGGCCCGCTTGGGGGTAGTGGAGCAGCGATTGCAAGGGATCCTCAATCGGTCTTCGCCACCAGACCTAGTGGTGGAAGTGGAAGGCAATGAAACCCAAGCCCAGATTCGCCTCAACAATGAGCTATTGATCGAAGTTCTGCCGGTTGATGCAGAAGCCAACAGCACCACGCAGGTGGATGCCATCGCTCGCCTGTGGGGACAACAATTGCAAGGGATCCTCAATCAAGCCGCCGTCCAGAGGAGTTTGTTTCGGGCTATTGGCCTGCCAGAAACCCTGACATGGGGCGGACAGGTCTATCGCCTTGTGGACGAAGACATCCCCGACCTGGGTCGATTTGTTACCGATGGCACCCGCGTCGCCGACCAGGTGATCTATTGGGAGATCTCGGCCCAAGATCTGGGATCCCTATCTCACTCTGGAGTGCCCCCTAGTCCAGCATCAGCCCCCCCAGAGGTATTTGTGCTCAACCGCTATCGACAGTTTCTGGTCTATCGCCCCCAATAGGGGTGGGGGCAAACGGGGCTGGCAAGCTAGGATCAGAGCACTCCATCGAACTGCTGGCTGCCATGACTCTCTCTCCCGTTCAGGCTCTCTATGGTCTGCGTGCTGACCAATTCCGGCATCCGGTCGATCTTCAGGCCACCCGCTCCCTCCAACAACTGCCTGGGTTGGGGATGCTGATCCAAAACCTGTTGGGGCCGACGGCAGAACAGATCTTTTATTTGGACAACATGGCCTCCAGTTTGCAGGTGGGGCCCAAGCAACTGCCGGATCTGCACCAGCTGTTGGTGGAAGCCTGCCGGATTTTGGATCTGGAGGTACCGCAGCTGTATGTGCGGCAAAATCCTGTGCCCAATGCCTATACCTTTGCCATGCGAGGCAAGCAGCCCTTTATCGTCATCCATTCCGCGCTGCTGGATCTCTTGGAGCCGGATGAAGTGCAGGCGGTAATCGCCCATGAGCTGGGCCATCTCAAGTGCAACCACGGGGTCTATCTGACCATGGCCAATATCCTGATGTTGTCGGCGGGGTTGATCCCGTTTGGGTCGGTGTTGCAGCAGACCTTGCAGGAGCAGTTGATGCAGTGGGTACGCTGCGCTGAGTTTAGCTGTGATCGAGCGGCACTTCTGGTCAGCCAAAACTCTCGCACAGTGGTATCGGTGCTGATGAAGCTATGTGGGGGATCCCCCAAGTTAGCCAGCCAGCTCAATGTGGATGCCTTTTTGGAGCAAGCCCGCACCTACACGAATCTGGATGATGATCTGTGGCAGCAACAGCTCAAGCAACTCCAGGATGCGGGCCGTTCCCATCCTGTGCCGGTGTTGCGGGCGAGAGAGATCGACCGCTGGTACAAGAGTCACAGCTATCAGGACATCCTAGAGCGGCAGCGATGAGGGATTGAGCCTGTCGGGACGGTCAGCAAGAGCAGTTGCTTTTGTTTGCCTAAACCGGATCCCCGTCCTTAAAGGGCAAAGGGCGGGGAGGATGTCAAGAGTTAGGATCCCGCCAAGGTATCCATCCGTTTGGCCAGGGTAAAGTCCAGCTCGGTGATACCGCCCGCATCATGGGTGACCAGGTTGACGGTGACGCGGTTATAGACATTCGTCCACTCAGGATGATGTCCCATGGTTTCAGCCACCAGGGCTGCGCTGGTCATCCAGCCAAAAGCCGAGATAAAGGAATCGAATTGAAATTTCTTGGTCAGGGTGTCGTCGACAATTGTCCACCCGGCGACCTGATCAAGATGGATTTGCAGATCAGCTTCACTCAATTTGATCGGAGTTGACATAGAACCTCGGGGTGTGCGACTGGCTTCATCCACGCTTCCGAGGGATCCCGTCAAAGAATGAGATTCTCTAGGGCATCGAGATCAGGCACACAAATGACGTTGCGGCCTTTATCCCGTTGGATCAAGCCTTCCGTCTCCAGTTTAGCCAAGACGCGGGTGACGGTTTCTCGGGCTAGACCGCTGAGACTGGATAACTCGCGGTGAGGCAAGTTGGGGATCTCCACCCCCGACCGACTGACTCGGCCCCGGTATTCTGCCAAAAACAGGAGGATATCCGCCACCCGAGCCGAGCTGCTGGCCTCCCGCAACTGCAACCGCCGATTGATCTGACGCAAGCGCCGTGACATCAGCTGAGCTAACCGGATCCCGGCCTTGGGGGTGGTCTCCAAAAACTGGGTGAATTGATGGGCGGGCAGACAGCCCACGGTGGTCTTGGTCAGGGCGATCACATCGGTGGAGCGGGGCACCTCGTCCAGGGCGGCCATCTCCCCAAAGATCTCCCCTGGCCCCAAGATCGTCAGGGTGACTTCGCGGCCCTCCATATCGTGGGTGCGGATCTTGACCCAGCCCTCCGTGACAAAATAAACGCCACTGCCCCAGTCATTTTGTAGCAACAGGGCTTGATTGGCCGGATGGGTGCGCACCGACATATCGGCTAGCAGCGGTTGAATCAGGGCTTCTTCCATACCTTCCAACAGGCTCATGGAGCGCAGATCGCTGAGGGTCAAATCGGTGGCCACGGCATGGATCCCCGGTTAAATTATGAGCAAGAGGTCTATCCCAGGTCTAGCCTGGTCTCTGCCGCTTATTTTGCCCCATATCCGGGCTCCTTGACAGTGGTCTGGCCAGAGTTTTAAACATCCACTCAACCTAAGGGTCAACAGGGTTCAAGGTGCCTTAGCCCGATTACACTGCGGCGAAAAAGCTGCGCAAAACAGAACTTTGGTCTGGGATGGCTGTGGAGACAATCAGCCCACAGACAAGAGACAATGAAGAGTGGAAGGATACATTTCTGGGAGAACACATCACTGTGACTGAAAATTCCCAAGTTTTAACAAAGTCTTCAGATCTATCTGAACTGGATCATGGTCGGGATCCCGCCCAGGTCTGGATTCGCGGCCTGTTGAGCATCGCCTGGGCCGATGGTGAGTATAGCAACCAAGAGCGTGAGCTAATCGAGGGTTTGATCCAAGAAGAATGGCCAGAGATGGCGGATCAAGACTGGGATCCCATTGCGCCGGAAGAGTTGGCTCGACAGCTAGATCCGGCTCAGGCAGAGGACTTTTTGCGGACGGCGGTGATGACGGCGGTGGCGGATGGTCTCTATAGCGATAGCGAGGACAAGCTGATGCGAGCCTTTTGTCGAGCCTTGGGGCTAGAGGTGGCGGAGCTGGATTTATTGACGGCAACCCTGACTCAGATCCCCGATCAAGGTGGTCGCTCCCAAGCCTCCCCTCTAGAATTGCAGAGGCAACAAGCTGAACAAGCGATGTACGCAACCGATCCTCTCAAGCCTTTGCGCCATTGGATGGACTCCATCGAGATTCACAATCCCAAGGTGGCCCATTTCCTGTGTCGGCTGATCCCACCCCAATGCCCGTTTGAACGGGATGTAACGGTGTTTGGCCGCAAGGTCATGCACATTCCGCCCATGTGCAAGCTCAATCCTCTCTACGACCAGGTGGTCAATCTGCGGTTTCGTGCCCTTTGTTATCTAGCGGATGACTGCCGCGAGGATGTAACCAAATACGTGCAATAGCATCGTCTCATTTCTCTTTTGGTTGTCAAACCTGTGTAACTTATGAATGTTGAATGAATGCCGAGTTCAGGCCATTTTAACTCTGAGACCTCGTTTTCATGTCTGAGCTTGGCACAGTGTATTTGGTGGGTGCAGGTATTGGTGGCTCTCAGCAGCTGACTCTTTATGCAACAGCGGTGCTGCAAAAGGCCGATGTGGTGCTGATGGATGATCTGGTCAGTCCTGAGATAGCCAGCGGGATCCCAGCCCATGCGGTGGTCATCCCCGTTGGCAAGCGGGGGAGGCAAGCCAGCGTTGCTCAAGCCGAGATCAATGACCTTCTGCTGCACCATGCCCGCCAGGGATCCCAGGTGGTGCGGCTCAAGGCCGGGGATCCCCTCATCTTTGGCCGGGGGGTGGAGGAAATGGAGGCGCTGCAAGAGGCTGGGATCCCTTATCTGATTGTGCCGGGGCTCAGCTCAGCTCTGACGGGGGCGACCTATGCCGGCATCCCACTGACCCACAAAACCCTCAGCCGCAGTGTCACCATTCTCAGCGCCCATGAGCCAGAGACCTTGCCTTGGGCAGCTCTAGCGCAACTGGACACGTTGGTGATCCTGATGGGATCCCGGCATCTAGAGACGATGGCGGCGGCTTTGCTTCAGGCGGGTCAAGCTTTGTCCACCCCCGTGGCAATCATCGTCCGGGCTGGGGATCCCGAGCAGCAGGTCTGGACGGGGACGCTGGGATCCCTGCCAGATGTGGGCGGGAGCACGCTGTCGCCTGCTTTGATTGTGGTGGGGGAGGTGGTCTCGCTGCGGCAGGTGGTGCGGCCAGGGATCCCGATGCCGCTGTCAAAACCTTTGGCGGGCCAAACGGTCTTGGTAACACGGGCTGAAACCCAAGCGTCGGCCCTGACGGATCTACTCCGCCAGCACGGTGCTCGGGTGCTGGAGCTGCCTACCCTGGCCATTCTGCCCCCCACCAGTTGGGATCCTATGGATGAGGCGATCACCCGTCTCAAAAGTTATGACTGGCTGCTGCTCACCTCCGCCAATGCGGTTATCTTCTGGATGAAAAGGCTGGCTGATCATGGCTTAGACAGTCGTGCTCTGGCCGGGATCCAGATCGCGGTGGTGGGAGCCAAGACAGCGGAGACTTTGGCGGGCTACGGCCTGCGACCGGATTTGATGCCCGCTGAGTTTGTGGCCGATGCTTTGCTGGATGCCTTGCCAGAACCCCAGGGATCCCGATTTTTGTTCCCTCGGGTGGAGTCGGGGGGGCGCGAGGTCTTGGTCAAGGGGCTGCAAGAGCGAGGGGCGGAGGTGACCGAGATTGCGGCCTATCAATCGATCTGTCCTGAGCAGGCAGATCCCCATGTGATCGAGGCATTGCGGGCCAGACAGGTGGATGTGCTCACCTTTGCCAGCTCCAAAACCGTGCAGCATTTTGGGCTATTGATGCAACGGGCCAGGTTGGACGCCACTGCTTGGGATCCCCCAGTCCAGATCGTCGCCATTGGCCCCAAGACCGCTGATACCTGTCAAGAGGTGTTGGGACGCGTGGATCTGATGCCCTCGGATTACACCCTACCGGCCTTAGTGGAGATCTTGCTGAAACACGCCTAGGGCTGGGTTTACCACTTGTGGCGGGGGCAATCCAGCCGGATGAGGGTGGCGGGATCCCTGATCCGCCTGTGAAGCGACTAACCGATCAAATGTGATATTGGCTCCCAACGTCCGACGCAACAGCGGCTCCAAGCCCGTTAGCAGTTCAAAGGTCTGACGACGGGCATAGGCCAACAGCCGATGGACAATGCCCCAGAGGGCAATACCTCCCATTGCGGGATCCCTTAGCTGCGAGATGAAACTGGATTCTGGGGCAAGAAGTCCTGATAAGTGGGTAACGGAGTCACCGCCTCGGTCAACAAAAAGTCGCCTTTTTCAATCCAGTTTTTCAGCTCTTCTGCCACCTTGTGGGAAAGATGCAGACTGGCCAGGGGGGCCACCCGCACCGATTGGCCATTCAGCTTCAGAGATCCCGATTTGAGCTGGGCATAACTGACCAGGCCAAAGGTGGGCCGTACTCGGCGGGGGATGGCAAAATCGATCACCGGAGCCACCAGATCCCCATCCGCAATCGCCGCCCGCTGTACCACCGATTCGTTGAGCACCGCCAAGGGAATCCCCACCCCCAGCATCATCGAAGGGCCATACTGTCGGAAATAACACCCTCGTACCCATTCCGGCTGCATCTGCTTGGCATCACCGATCAGGGCCAGCGTTGCGGCGGGGCCAACCGGGGTATCATTGTCCAGCCTCCGCTGATTAGGAAAATGCTGCGTGCCCTCCCAGGCAACATAGCCAACGCCCCCCCCCAGAAAAATGCGGGTTCCCACCCCGATCCCGGCCAAGAGGGGATCGTTGAACAAAGGGGACAGGGATCCCGGATTGGAATAGACGGCATTGCCTAAGCGAGGCTGCAACAGGCCTAAGTAGGTATAGAGCGGCCGATCGCCGCCATTCACCCCAACGATGAAATTTTGGTAGGCGTTGCGAGGATTGAACAGATAGAACTGGTTGATCCTGTCTTTGTGCAGCAGGGTCTCAAACTCGGCCCGTGGATAGCAGTCGGTGGGTTGGCCGATGGCCCGCAATGTCACCTCTCGACCAGCGATCAGATCCGCGATCACATGACCGCCACCGTACAAGGGATCCCCAGGTTCAGACGGCTGCTGGTCGGGAGATTGAGCTGCCCCCAGATAGAGATCCACCGCTCCAAATCCCGCATAGGCAGCCACTTGGTTGAGCCAAGCTTGCCGAATCTTGATGGGGGGATCCGTTTGGCCTAGGTTGAGGATAGCTCCCGATGATTCCATTGGCTCGAAGGTGCCCGTGGTGATCACATCCACCTGTTGGGTGGCCGCTGGGATCCCGACTTCTTTGACCAGGGCTTTAAGCGCTGTCACCGTCAGTACTCGCGCTTGACCTGCTTGGATCCGGTCGTTGATCTGGGCTAAAGTTCGCTCGGTCACAGCAGGTTAGGGGCAATACGGCACCTCTTACTGTAGCCTCAAGCAGTGGCCCTCTTGGTTCAGCACCCTCTCTGTTCACTCCCCTCTCGCCTCACTGAGGCGACAGGCCCACCCAGAGATAGGTGAGAGTCAGCGTGATCAAAGTCAGAGGCAATCCAAAGCGAAAATGCTGCCAGAACGAGAGCCGATAGCCCGCTGCCGCCGCCGATTCAGCCGTGATCAGATTGGCCACCGCCCCAAACAGAGTCAAATTTCCCGCTAGGGTAGCCCCTGCCGCCAACAGCAACAAGCTCTGGGTATCCTCCACCGTCAGCAGCTCCTGCAACAGCAACAACGCTGGCACATTAGAGATCAAATTGGACAACACCGCCGTGATAGCCAACAACCCCAAGGGATCCCTGACCCAGCCTGAGATTGCAGCCAACAGATCGACCAAGTTGAGCTATCGCAGACGACCATGTAAGGGCAAGAAATATTGTGGTAGTTATAAATTGTGTTTGTTTGTTGTAGAGGCAGGCTGTTAGAGGATAGCCAGAGGGCTAATAAGTCGTTGGAGCTAAGGGCCAAGGGTTTGTTTGTAAGTGTTCAAGGTTGCCCTGTTACTCACGGAGCCAATTTCTCGATAAGCAGCTAAAATCGTATTAAGCAACTGTGGTCTAGACCCTCCAAGATTTCAATAGATACTACTAACCTGGAGAGTAAGATGCCAAATCCGCTAAACATATCAATAACGGATGATCAGAGGGATGCGGCTGAGGCCGAAATACGAGAAAAGCAGAAAATAGTTGATTACGACACAAAAGAATATCCGGTAGAAGTGCTTGTACAGAAATATAGAGATGGATTAGATGAAGACATAAATGAGCTATACATACCAGACTATCAACGAGATATGATTTGGGATGATGTCCGTCAGTCAAAATTTGTTGAATCTATCTTTCTAGGGTTGCCAATCCCATACATTTTTGTGGCTGATTTACGACCGGAAAAAGAAGATCTGGGACGATTAGAAATTGTTGATGGAACTCAACGTATCCGAACTCTCGATAGATTTTTAGGTGATGAACTAAGGTTGGGTGAGCTAAAGAAACTAGAAAAGCTAAACAACTTTAAATATAGTGACTTACCGCTAGCAAGACAGCGACGGTTTAATCGAGCTACAATCCGAATGATAGTTTTAACTGAAAAAGCTGATGAGGAAACACGGAGAGATTTATTCGACCGTGTGAATAGTAATATTGAGTTAAATGACATGGAAAAACGAAGGGGTGTATCACCTGGTCCCTTTGTTGATTTACTTGAGGAACTCGCTAAAGACCCAAGATTTGTAAGGCTGTGCCCTCTTTCTGAATCGTCACAACGCAAGCGTGAACCAGAAGAGTTCGTACTGCGTTTCTTCGCATACTTAGATAATTATAAGAATTTCGAGAGAAGGGTTAATGAATTCCTAAATGAATATCTAGAAAGGCACAATAATGACTCAATTGATAAGGATGATTTTCGGAATACATTTTATGAAATGCTGAATTTTGTAGATCAGTATTTTCCTAATGGATTTTCTAAATCTAAAGGTCATGTGAGAACACCTAGAATTCGTTTTGAAGCTATCTCTGTAGGTATTGCACTTGCGTTGAGAGAGAGGAGTGATCTTGTTCCAGCTTCAATGAACTGGCTTGACTCCCAAGAGTTTAAGAAATATACTACCTCCGATGCAAGTAACTCCAGGCCCAAAGTAATTCGCCGTATTGAATATGTGCGAGATCAGCTCCTTGGCAAATTATGACTAATCTACTCTTTTCTGATTTTAAGGAGCGCTCAAAGGAAGTGAGTAAGTACTTTATTCTCCTAAAAAATTTAGAGACATCAACTACAAAACTTAGCATGAGAGATAAACAGGGAAATCCCATATTTAGAGAGATTGATTCTGAGCTACTAAAGACTCTAAAGGCTAGTGGTTTCCTTTTGCTTTACAACTTGGTAGAGGCAACTATGAGAAACGCTATAGAGGCAATTTTTGATGAGCTTAGGAGTAGAGAGATCCACTATGATCATATTAGACCTGAACTTAAGAAGATAGTTCTTAAGAATCTAAAGAAGAGAAACTCAGACGTGATCTTTTCCAGTATAAGAGAAATATCTCTTGACATTATTACTGCCGGATTTGACAGCAAAGATTTATTTTCAGGGAATCTTGATGGAAAGAAAATTAGACAAACTGCAAAAGAGTATGGTTTCTCACACTTAACTGACTATTCTAAAACTGGTAATGGCAACGATTTACTTACTGTGAAGACAAATAGAAATAACTTGGCACATGGTTTTAAGTCTTTCACGGAAGTCGGAAGAGAGAAAACGGCAGATGATCTTTTAAGAATCAAGAATAAAGTTGTTAAATATTTGAGTCAGATATTAACAAACATTGAACAATATTTGTCAACCAGGGAATACCTAAATACACCTACTGAAAGTACTCCTTAAGTAAACCTATTAATATGTTCTAAAATACATTGAGCAATTATTTGACCTAGTTTCACCGGGACAGCATTCCCAATTAATCTTCCCACGCGATCAAATACAATCGGCTCATTAGGTTCTACAAACTCATAATCTCTAGGGAATGTTTGTAACAAAGCTGCCTCCCTAAGCGATAGCGCCCTATCTTGTTCAGGATGTCCAAATCGACCATTACCAAAGCCAAAGCATTGTGTAGTAATGGTTGGACTAGGTTGATCCCATTCCATCCGACCATAAACACCTGGATAAGTTTTACCGCTTTTCTTCCTATGGCATTTAGCCCTTAAATCTTCAGGCCAATCACGCCATGTACCTCCAGGCTTTGACGCACGAATGCGTTTGAGGTTTAGATCAGATAATTTGCTGCACTGATGTAATCGATCTAGTGTAGAAGATTGTCCAGCAGCAAGAGGTTCAAGGTATTCAATTGTTCTTCGTACTGTCTCGCAATTCATTTTATCGTGTGTTGGTGGAATTAAACTAATCTTTCCAAATTTTGAAGCAAGTAATACTAAACGTTTCCGAGTTTGGGGAACGCCATAATCTTGACAATTAACTTTATAAATCTCAAATGAATAATTTAATTGTTCTAGTTTATATATAAACTCCTGAAGAACTGAATGATTTCTTAACTGAATTACATTTTCCATTGAAACAATTTCTGGCTTACATTCCTCTACAAGACGTGTGAAATCTTGCAAAAGCTTCCATCTCGAATCTTTATGAAGATAACGCCTTGAGTAGCTTGAAAAAGGTTGACAGGGAGCACACCCTGCTAATACTTTAATGTCACTGCTAGAAAAATGCTTTGCTAGGTCAGAAGCACTGACCTCTTCCACATCTTTTAAAATGAATTCTGCTTTAGTGTTCCGCTCATATGGAAACTGACATATAGGATCGATATCATATCCAGCTTTAACTGGAAGACCCACTTGCTCAAACCCATGAGTTAGTCCTCCAGCACCACAGAACAGATCAACTGTAGAGATGCTGCAAGTCATTTACTCTCCCGTTAGTTTGTTTGATCGACTCGCTAGCATAGCGTATCTGCAAACAACCTACAAGAGATTAATTCATCACATTCTTTCTAACTCACACCCCGTCTAAAAGCCTAGGGGAAGTTAACTTCAGATATCTACGAGAAATCTTTAAGTACAGCCTCACCAAACAATGATACTGGCTCGATTCATCCGTAGACCGGGCACCGTCCCCCAGCCCCACGCCGCATAACTCAGCCCCAACACCACCACCTGAATCCACTGAAGCACTGTCCTCTCTGGGTGGTACCTGTGTGCCTAGATACCATGACAAAACTCAGGCTCATCTAAGGTAGCAATAGGGTTCCCCCCCGACACTAAACCCAAGATCCCTTGCCAGGTGGATGAATGGAGTATCTCTTAGATGTCCGTGATCTGCATACCCAATTCCAGACGCCAGATGGCATCGTACGGGCCGTCAATGGCGTTTCGCTCAAGGTGAATCCAGGTGAAACCCTCGGCATCGTGGGAGAATCAGGATCCGGCAAAAGTATCACCATGTTGTCAGTGATGGGATTGGTGCCCAGCCCACCTGGCCAGATCACCCAGGGATCCGTTCAGTATCGGGGGCAAGATCTGCTTCATCTCCCCCCCCGGCAGATGCGACGGATCCGAGGCAAAGAGATCGCCATGATCTTTCAGGATCCCATGACCTCCCTCAATCCTGTGCTGCGGGTGAGCCGGCAGATTACCGAGTCCCTGCAACTCCATTTGGGTCTGGCTCCTCAGCAAGCCCGCGCCCGTGCCATCGAGCTGCTGGAGCTGGTTGGGATCCCTGGGGCGGCTGAGCGAGTCGATAACTACCCGCACCAGTTTTCCGGGGGAATGCGCCAGCGAGTAATGATCGCCATGGGGCTATCTTGTGATCCCAAGTTGCTGATTGCGGATGAACCCACCACCGCTTTGGATGTCACCATTCAGGCTCAGATTGTCGATCTAGTGAAGCAACTCAAGCAAAAAATCGGCATGGCGGTGGTCTGGATTACCCATGATCTAGCGCTGTTGGCCAGTTTGGCGGATCGGATCCTGGTCATGTACGCCGGACAGGTGGTGGAGTCTGCTCCGCTCCACGAGCTCTACTACCGCCCCCGCCATCCCTATACCATTGGGCTCTTGCAAAGCCTGCCCCGTCTGGATGGGACTCGTGCCGGTAAGCTGCAACCGATCGAGGGATCCCCACCCGATCTGCTCAACTATCCGCCAGGCTGTCCCTTTGCCCCCCGCTGTCGCCATGCTGTGGAGCAGTGCTGGAGTGATCCCCCACAGTTAGAACCTGTGGGGGATCACCATCAGGTTGCCTGTTGGGTTAAACCCGAGGGATCCCAGGTGCTGGCCGATATCTCAGCTGTAGTAAGTTAGCCTCTGATGCCACTGCTCGCAGGTATCCCTTGGGGGTTTCTTGTCAATGGCAGGTTGATTTTAATGGCAGGTTGATTGCGGATAGAGCAAAGGTGCTGGTTTGAGCCTAGCTATGCTGCGCTGTGGCCCTGATCAAGTGGGGATCCTGCTAAAAGCTAACAGTATTCGTTACAATTTGTCAGACCTAGACCCTTGGTGCCCATGCCGCCCTCCATTGTTGCCGACTCCGACCCCATTGCCGTTGACCCACCCAAACCGCAATATCGGATGATCTTGGGGGCATCCCTCTCTACGGCCTTCATTTTGCCGTTTATCGCCTCGTCGGTGAATGTGGCGGTACCCTCGATTGAGACCGACTTTCAAGCCAATGCCGTTCTGCTCAGCTGGATCCCCACCAGCTACATCTTGGTGGCGGCTTGCCTGTTGATTCCGATGGGCAAGGTGTCGGATATGGTGGGTCGTCGCAAGATCTACCGCATCGGGATTAGCATCTATGCCCTGGGGGCACTGATCTGTCTCATTTCCCCCTCGATCTACATCCTGTTGGCAGGCCGAGGGATCCAAGCCGTGGGATCCTCAATGATGCTCTCCAATGAGATCTCTATCTTGGTCTCCAGCTTTCCCCCTGAAAAGAGAGGCACCGTCTTGGGGCTTAATGTCGCCACAGTCTATGGGGGACTGGCGGCGGGGCCATTCTTGGGGGGCATTCTGAGTCAGTATCTAGGCTGGCGCAGCGTTTTTGGAGTGGCCATCCCCTTCTGTCTGGTGATTTTCATCTGCCTCAGTCGCATCCGCTCAGAATGGCGTAGTCCCAGCCAAGGGGGCTTTGACTGGGTGGGGGTGGGCATTTATCTGGTGGCCCTAAGTGGCCTGCTGTTGGGATTCTCGGGCCTGCCCTCGGCTCAAGGGTTTGGCTTGGTGGGGGTCGGGCTGGCGGCAGCGGTCGGGTTTGTCAGATGGGAGATCAAGGTCGAGAATCCGCTGCTGGATATCGAGATCTTTCGCAATCGCATTTTTGCTTTTTCCAGCTTGGCCTCCCTGATCAGCTATGCAGCTGCTTTTTCCGTTAGCTTTTTGATCAGCCTCTACCTGCAATACATTCAGGCCCTATCGCCTCAAGATGCAGGCTTGATTTTGGTCAGCCAACCGATCCTGCAAATGGTGTTCTCCCCAATCACAGGCCGCCTATCTGACCGGATGGAGCCCCGCTTGCTGGCTTCAGCAGGGATGGTGCTGATCGCCTTGGGACTACTCTGGTTCTCTTTCTTACAGATGGATACCCCTCTGCCTTATGTGGTGATGGGGCTGGGCTTGTTGGGATCCGGCTTTGCCCTCTTTTCGCCCCCCAATGTCAATGCCACGATGGGGGCGGTAGAAAAGCGCTATTTCAGTACCGCCTCAGCATCGGTAGGCACGGTGCGGATGATTGGGCAAGTGCTCAGCATTGGCGTCACCACCTTGGTCTTTGCTGCTGTGATTGGGGATGAAGCTATCTCACCCGAGACCTATCCGCAGCTTCTGACCAGCATTCAGCGGATTTTTGGCTTCTCTTGTATCCTGTGTGGGGCTGGGGTATTCTTATCGTTGGCCCGAGGCAATCTCCGGTCGAGAGAGCCGGTCTCCAGGCAAGCCTAGGAATGTGCCAACGTATTAGCTCAGGCAATTCCCTGCCGTTTACGGGCCTCTTTGCGAGAGATGGCGATCTGCTTCAAGCCTGCCCGCTGCAGTTCCTGCTCCACTAAGGCAAAGAATCGGGATCGATCCCCCCCTCGTACCACCGCTAGATGGTGAGCCTCCGCCAGGGCCACCGGATAGCCATAGCCTTTTTGCACCTGCACCAACAAGATCCCCAGTCCCTGGGACAGCAGCTGGGGATCCTGTGCCACCCATGCGGGCATCTCTACCCGCGCCACCTCATCACCTACGTGGAGATAGCAAGCGTAAATGTGATGGTCACCATAGTGCTGCAACAGGCCTGCGCCACTGCGATATAGCGGGCTACGCTGCCCAGGTTGCAAGAGAGCGGCCCACAATCCTCGATCCGTCAGGGGGGCAAATTGATCACAAGGAGGGATCCCATCGGGACAATGGCGACCACAATCGGATCCCTCAAACGGGCACAACCCCAGCCGCAAAAAATTGATCCCCTCCCGACTGCGGGGG
>JBHJNR010000167.1:0-5149 GCA_050330615.1 Cyanophyceae cyanobacterium | reverse complement strand
TGTCATATGACACCCAGCGATCCAAGAATCCCCGCGCCTTTAGGCCGGGGAGCTGTCAACCGTCCGATCACCGCTGGCGTGACCGTCTGGATCCCAGGGCAAGCGGCTACCCGTCTTAGCACCGGGATCAACCCCTCCACATAGGTGTTGTGGGTGATCACCAATCGTCCAGGTTGGGCAGCAGCCATAAAAGGGGATTGTCATGCTAGGTTGTGTGCTCTATTGCAGAACATGAAGTCCATGAGCGACTCCACCCTCTGAAGATACATGCAGCTTTTAGAGCCCCTTTAAAACTGAAATCAGTCGAGGGAAGACCAAGCTTCCGCGATCCGAAAAGGCCAGATCTCTCGACTGTGCCCATGATTTTAGCACTAGCTTCGCACATGGACAATTGTCAACTGAGACTATTCATGATGAGTAGCTGTCTTTGAGATGCAATCGTCAGACTGTTGTCATTGAGTTGACTCTGGTGCTAGGGGGGCTGGATCATCAGGGGTTGCAAATCTCAACACCATGATTTGGTCGGGTTGTAAGCCTACCGATTGATAGGTGCGTCCGTGCGGATCACTAAACTCAACCTCAAAGGCTGTGCCTTGAGCCAAAGTCTCAACAATAGTTCCCACCTGCCCTCGCCAAAGGTTGTGCTGCGGGAGATCAATGGTCAGAGCGACGACATCCAATAAATAAGGCATGTCTATCTCAGGCTTTACCGCGCCACAGGTGGACAGCATCAGGGCTAACAACAGAAAGCAACTGTTGCCATTCTTCAATTAGATAATCATCGGCCACGGTCTGATGTTGCTCATCTTTTAGAATGGCCAAGACATGAACACCAGATGGATACCCGACATGGCGAATGGTCGGGGTATACCCTAGAGCCGCAATCGTGCTGAGTACCGAATCGGTAGCGCCTGCAACAGTCAGATCAACTGCCAGAACGATCTGGCCGGGCTTGACTTCTGGCTTGATGCAATCTAAGACCGCCATCACTCTTGCTCCTTGTGGTTACAACGATAGATCTGAGGGCACGATTCGACTCTGCTAGGCACTTTGACACGCGCTCGAACCTACAAGGCACGGGGATTCGATCTCACAGTGCTAATACTCACCCGCAATAAATTGACTAACGATGAACAAGGGGCTTAAGCCCCTTGCCTGAGCTGACCAATGGTAGGCATACCTGAAACAAACCCTAAAAATCCCCCTCGGCAACAAATGGCCAGGGGGATGAGGGTGACTAGTCTGAGCTGAGGAGCTGAGCCTAGTACAGCTCTTCTTCTTGATGGGTCTTGATGGTGCAGTCTGAGGTGGGGTAAGCCACACAGGTGAGCACATAACCCGCTGCAATTTGGTCATCGTCCAAAAAGGACTGATCGCTTTGATCCACGGTGCCACTCACCATTTTGCCTGCACAAGTGGAGCACGCCCCAGCGCGGCAGGAGTAGGGCAGTTCAATCCCTTGCTCCTCAGCCACATCCAGAATGTACTCGTCATCGGGCACATCAATGGTGGTGTTGATCCCTTCGGCTTCATTGACAAGGGTGACTTTATAGGTCGGCATCCGGAAACTATCTCCAGAGAAACTCCATCCCTCATCGTGCCACCCTTCTGCCCCGGATCAACCGGGATCCCAAACTTTGTCCAGGTTTTATGAGTATTTTTTCTTGAGAGCAGCTTCAAACAGGGTAGACGAGGTGGGAAAACAGGAAGGTTAAAAAAATAAACCGATCGGATCTTGCCAATTGAGGGGCTTCTGCTTGTATACTCTCTGGAGTAACTAGTTTGCGGCGGACATCGTCAATAGTGTGTTTGCATACGCTATCTCGTTAATATCAACACTAGCCTCCCATACTCATAATCTGGATTTGGTTTGCTCAGGCATTGCTCTGGGGGTGTTGATGAGGTAACGTTATGTGTGATCGGTGTCCTAAGTGCCCGACTCTGTTTGGTTAATGAGGAGAAAAAATGAACGGAAAATCTTTGCAGTGGCTCCAGAAGTCACTCGGCTCTCTGACTTTGGCTTCCGCAGTGGTATTGATCCCTGCTTTGTTGGTGGCTTGCGGCGATGACAATGGTACCACCGCTATTGCACCGACCCCAACCCCGACTCAAGCTCCGACCCCGACCCCTGGCCCAACTCCTGAGCCAACTCCGACCCCGACCCCAGTTCCGACCACTGGCACGGCTCTGTTCGCCGCTGGCGACCTCGTGCCTAGCTTCTCTGCTCACATGTTCAGCAACGGCACCTTCTTAGAGTTGCCTGCTGGTAATCAGATTGGCGTTGGTTATGACGCAACCTTTGCTTTGGATGTCCGTCCCATCATGACTTGGGATGTGTCTGAGATCCCAGCTAACGTGGTTGTGACTGGTGCCTCACTGGTCTTGTTCCAGCAGCCTGGGATTGTTGTTGATCCTGACAGCGTCTTCTTGCTTCAGCCTACTCCCGTCAACCTCGACATCAACAATGTCATCGTGGAGCAAGTTAGCTTCAACGATGGTATTTCTACTGGTCTGTTCGACGTGACCGGTCGTGAGCTGGGTGTGTTGTCCAACCGTGGTGATTTCTTCCGCGATCCCTTTGGTGGCCAAGTGGTCGTTCCTGTGACCAATGCGGTTCAGGATGTCCTGATTGACTCCGAGAACATCACCTCCTCCACCTTCGCCAACGACTTGTTCCAGGTGCGTCTGCGTTGTGAGCTGGAAGTGAACTCTGGTGGTGCCAGCTTGGGCACCGCTCCTGAAGTGATTGAAGTTCTATTCCCAGCTGATCCTGGGGAAGAGCCCATCGCTGTCGAGAAATTCCCGACTTTCGGCGAGTTTGCCTTAGATTTAGCCGTGCTTGAGGATGGAGATGCAATTGATGATGCTCTTCAGGAATTGATTGATCAGCTAGAAGAACTTGAAGTTGGAGACACTTTCCAAATCAGCTACTCCACACTCTATGGCCTGCCACAGTCCATCGTGGATGACCTGGGCTTCTTGATCAACAACACCTCCGCCAGCGCCGGGCCCAAGCTGACTATTGTCATCACCTCAGATGCAAGCAACGGAGTCATCATCTACACCGCTGAAGTGGATGTTGAGCCCTTGTATGTGACTGAACAGATTGTGGCTGGCGTAGGAACTGGCCTCTTGGTCTTCACTCCTGGCCCTGAAGCTCCTGGCAGTCCTTTCACGGTTGGTACCATCACCATCCCTGGAACCGATGCCACCTTCTGCCGTGCTCGCTACTCTGCGAACACCCTCAGCCCTGGTGGTGACTTGAATCAGACCGCCACTCCGCGTCTGCAAGTCAACTTCGGTGTTATCTAAGCTGATTGATTGCAATCTTTATCAGATTGTCTAACCATTGTCTTCATTGACAATACGACAACTGAGAATGACTAGAGGGGTGCCCGTTGTTGGGTTGCCCCTCTTTTCTTGTGAGCTAGTTCAAAAATTGAGTAAGCTACTACCTGTGCGCATGAGGTGATAAGAATGACCAAGCCCAACTTTTTTCCGCTGCTAGCCCTTTTGGCCACAACGGTCTTGATGGGGTGTGACTCACCCTTAGCCCAAAACCCGTTGCCCCCTGAGCAAGTGGTGGAGCAGGCAATCTCTGCCTCCCAAGAGGATGACTGGGGCACCCTAGATGCCCTGCTGACAGACCGCCTCAATCGGGCCATTCAACCAGGAGGATTGCCGACCTCATGGCAAACCACAGGACTCGATCTCGAGATTGTCGATCAGTCCATCGTGGGGCGGACTGCCCATGTCTGGGTTGAGGGACAGATCACCTTGGCCCAAGCCGCTCAATTGGTTCAGACCGATGAAGTCACGCTGCGACGCTGGTTGACCCAGTCCGATCCGAGCAATGGCAATTACTTGCAGGCTAGTCCTCGCCTCGCAGCCCTGTCTTTGGATGGCACAGAGGTCAATGCCACCACCCGGATTACGCTATTCCAGAAGCCCGAAGGATGGCGGATAGAGATTTGGGGCCTGGATGCCCTGCCTGGAACCGTTCTTCCAGAACTTGACGCTTCCCCCAATAGCCAACCAGAAACTGATAGCCAGCCCGAAACCGAAAGCCAACCAGAAGAATCAGAAGATATCTCCCCCAGCAACGAGGTGGAGGACAACACCGAAGACACCGAAGACACGCCTGCTGAACCCACCCCTGAGTCTGACCAATAAGTCAGCAGAGCCCCGTCTTGTTGCTTAACTTGAGAAAAGCGATCATGTTCAAATATCTGGTTCCGATTTGCTTAGTATGGTCTTTGTCGCTGGTGGGTTGCGGAACACTCAGTACTCGCCCAGCAGAACAGGTGGTTCGAGACTTGGTATCGGCTGCTAATCGCAAAGATTATGCCACAGCAGAGTCTTTGCTCACCCCCCGTCTGCTCAGCCGCATTGCCCCAGGGATCCTTGATCAGCTCTGGGTACCCGGAGAAGAGGTCAATCTGTATGTCGTATCCCAAAAAAACGATACCGCCACCATCGATGTCGATTTAGCCCTTGAACCCCACCTGCTGGCCACCCGGATCGGGATCCCAGGCTCTACCCTGTTGGAATGGTCGCAAAATCCGCCTCTGGGAGATCGCACTTTTCGTGATTCTGCAGAATTGATGGCCTTGTATGCCCCCTATGGGGATCGGGTACTCACTCGGCTCCGCATGACCCTCTACAAGCGGGAGAGCGGTTGGCAGATTGAGCATTATCGCCCTCAAGTGATCAATGAAGCAGCCCTAGCACCCCCTCCCTTTACGGGGCCAGAAGAACCTTTTACCCTGACCGGTACAGTACGTTCTGTGAATCCAGAGTGGATAGGGATCAATATTCAATCTGGCTCTGATAACATGCGTCCCTACCAAAGGGGTTGGGTTGCTATCATCGTCACCGAAGATGCTGAAGTGACTGACACCAATGAAGAGGAGGTTAACTGGCAGAATCTGAGCCAAGGATCCACTCTTGAGATGTCAGGAATTATTAAATTTGCCGCTGAGCCGGATCCCACAGGGCGAACCCCAGCGTCGATTCGGGCTAGCACCATCTCGGTCATTGCAGAATAATTCTTGCTGCCTTGAAATGGGTGCAACAATTGTTGATAGCAAAGGGCAATAGGGGAGCAACTCTCTAGGGCTGTGGCTAATCCCGCTCTATCTTGGCATCT
>JBHJNR010000166.1:0-8526 GCA_050330615.1 Cyanophyceae cyanobacterium | reverse complement strand
ATACCCTAAGAAATAGATTTACGCTTCTTAGGGTCACAGTATTGCTGCTCCCTCTGGTCGCCCGTCGCTTCACCACCCCCTAACCCCTTCGGGGTATAGGCGGAGCACTGCGACGGATTCTGGTAGCAAATGAGTGGACAAGCGTTCACAGGCGAGCGGTTTTGCTCATACCAGTTAAAGCGCTCCCCCAGCCGATAATTGTCCTGACGACGCAACAAATCCAGCCATTCGCTCATCTGGGCGATTTGACTAGGAGTTGGACGTAAGCGGTACTGAAAAGCTGTTCTCATGCAATTCAGACCACTTTCAGCCCAGTCTTGCAATGCAACATCTGTTTGAGTCCTGGGGCTTGCGGATGTTACAACGGCAACAATGGTATCATCGCTATCCACCCAAAGAACCAATATTGGACGTTTCTTCACAGCAGTTCCGCTGGTAAATGGGATGTTGGCAACCCAAAACTCTCCAGGGTTAATAAGAAGGTTGGGGTATTCCTAGATCCGCCAAGTCATTCGGTTTTACCAGGAACGCCATCCCAAGGATAGGAGGGCGGAAATTACTGACTTTTTGACCCCTCTTGGAATAGGCAAGGTTTTGCCAGAAGTTTCCTTATGTTAGATATCAATGAGGTCAGACCCTCAATCTAGGAAAGGGATCCCTATGTGTGGACGATTTAGTTTGGCGGTCACTTCGGCAGTGATAGAAGAGCAGTTTGGGGTAGAAGGGATCCCTCAGATTGCCCCTCGCTACAACATCACCCCCTCGCAACCTGTGCTGGCGGTGGTTAATGACCAGGGATCCCGGCGGTTGACCCATTTTGGCTGGGGCTTGGTGCCCTCCTGGAGCAAAGCGTTCAAGGCGGGGCTGATCAATGCCCGCTCGGAGACGGTGGCCGAAAAACCATCCTTTCGAGCTGCCTTTAAGCGACGGCGATGTTTGCTGCCCGCCGATGGATTTTATGAATGGCAGGGTACCGGCAAGGGCAAGCAGCCTTATTTCATTCACCTAGAGGAGCACCAGGTATTTACTTTTGCTGGGATCTGGGAGCGCTGGCAGGGATCCGATGGCTCTGAGCTGGACACCTGCGCCATTCTCACCACCAGCGCCAATGAGATGATGCGCCCCCTGCATGAGCGGATGCCGGTGATCTTGGATCCCACCGACTATGACCTCTGGCTGGATCCGGAGGAGGATGCCACAGTGGGTCATCTTTTGCAGGCTTATCCTGCCGAGCAGATGACAGCGTATCCGGTGGGAACCTGGGTCAATAGCCCCAAGCATGAGGATCCCCACTGTCAGGATCCCGCACCCGAGGTTTTGGATCTTGACTTGTGACCGTTACAGCGAGCTAGAACTCCGGCACATTGTAGCTATCAAAGGCAGCCCGAATCTCCGGTTGATGCTCTTGAAACAACTGCCCTCCAATCGCATGGCAGATCCGAGGGGCCACAAATTGCAAGCTGGACAGATTGGCCCGAAAGCCACTCAACAAGGTGACACTCCCGGTCAGACAAAAGATGCGGCGCAAGTAATCTTCGGCGGGGTCGCGGGGCACCAACTCCAGATTGGATCCCAGATAGGGCGAGTGGGCCATGCCAGCCTGATTTTGGGTTGACGGCGGCGTATAGCGATCTTTCCAAAGGGTGATCTGCTTTGCCAGGGATCCCAATTCGGGGCACTGGGTGATGTCGGTGTGATAGCCGGTGCCACAGATCAAGAAATCGTGCTCTAGGTGATGCGGCCCATACAGCCCTTGGATGCAGCCCTGCTCATAGCGCACCTGCTGGAGGGGAGCCCCTGTCAAAACTCGGATCCGGGGATCCCGCATCACTTCTTGGTAAGTATGGGGGGGCGGCAGTTGTCCCAGCTCCAGTTCGGCAAAGGTGTACTGCCACTTTTCGGCATCCTCTAGCTCAATGTAGTGGCGATGGTAGCCATTCCATTCGCTCCAGCGGATCCGGTTGAAATTGGGCATTTGCGAGCGACGTACCAGAATATCCACCTGTTGGGCACCCGCATAGCTGGCCATCAGGGCATTGTCAAAGGCGGAGGCTCCCCCACCCATCACAGCCACCCGTTTGCCTTGCAGCTGATCAAACTCGATGGCATCGGCGGTGTGGGCATAGACCTGAGGGGGGAGATGCTGCTCCACCAGGGCTGGAAGCTTTTTGCCGCCCGCAGCCTCTAGACCGGAGGCCAAAATCACAAATCGAGCTTGTATCACCCGATCGGGGGTATGGAGTTGAAACACCTGTTGACCGGGATCCCAGGTGATGTCGTGGATGGGGGTTTGATAGTGGATCGGTAGGTTCAAGACCTGCTCATACCAGTCCAGATACTCGGCCCAGAGTTGGCGGGGAATATAGGCCACGGTATCCCAATAGTCGCGGCCATATTTGGCTTCGCACCAGCGTTGCACATTCAGATTTGGGATCCCCCAGTCCATGCCGCCGGACACATCCTTGGGGGTGCGGAGGGTGTGATTGCGGGCGGTGGTACGCCAGGGGCCAGCTAATCCGGGGCTGCACTGGTCAACAATCTGGATATTGGTGATGCCGTAGCGGCGGAGTCCAAAGGCCAGCGATTTGCCAGCGCATCCAGCCCCAATGATGGCAACCTCAAGGATCCCGTTGCCTCGGCTGTAGTCCCAGTTGCGACTGGGATAACTGAGAACCTCCAGATCTGATTGCAGGGCAGTAGCCAGTTGGCTCAGGCGAGCGGGGTGATCGGGCAATGGCTCAGGGCAGTGGCGGCTGGCCAGCATTTGCATATCCATCGTTTTCACCAGTACAAGTCAAGGTCATCATCAGGGATCCCTGACTTGTGGGTGGTAGTGCTGATGACGGATAGTGGCGATGCTCAGGGGCGGTAGTAAGCTGGGATCCTGGCAGAAGAGCTTTCACAAGAGCGCGGGTAGTGCTGTTGTGGGTTGGCTGGCAACTGCTCAATGATTTTTACAGCAATAGCGGCTCGATTTTGGCTTGCACTTCCTCAACCAAGCTTTCTGGTGCAATTTCTACAAATTGAATACTACGAGCTTTCCAGTCTAAACATTTAAGCTGATCTGCAAGAATAACTCCTTGGATCTTTAATATAGAGGGCAAGAGAACCTCAAAAGGATACCCCTTCTGGTGTTTCGTAATCGGCATAAACAAGGCCAGGGAGCTTCTCTTGTTATAAGCAAGAGGCGAGACAACAAAGGCAGGTCTATGTCCCCTTTGCTCGTGTCCCTTGGTTGGATCAAAGTCCAGGTAGACGATGTCTCCCCGGCTGGGAATATATAGTACTTGTTCTACCAAACTTCATTCCCCACTGCTCTTCCACTATCGATTTCAGCGTGGAGATTCTCTGGTGTGATCTCCTTGACAAGCTCATCCAGTGAGTAACGCTTTCGGCTCCTAGGCTTGATGACTAGGGTTCCGTCTACTACGGCAAGATCTATCTCAGTACCTTCGTTTAAATGGATCTGTTTGGCTAAATTCTGCGGAATGCGAACAGCAAGACTGTTCCCCCACTTTGCAATATTGGCAACCATAGTCGGGATCCCCATCTAGCGAAACAGATCAGCATACTCTGCCTAGCCTAGGCGAAAGTATATACAGTGTGTCTACACCATAACGGTGGATCATTTATTTGACAATCATCTTAAGACTAAGTCGCCCAACGCCCTAACTCACCCACCATTAACAATCTTGGATCCTGACTTGAGGGTAGTAGTGCTGATGAGGATTGACGTCCGCAAGCGGCCTACATGGAGATTCCCCTCACAAAAAAATTGGCCCACTTTGTCAGCCCCAAGACTTTATTAGAGTCCATCGCGGTAAACTCGAGATTCTCAAAGACGCCCTTAACCTGCGGCGCAACTTTCTACTTAGATAGTCGAATGATGGATCCGACGACACGGCTGACACGTTCTGATCGCAAGACTCGGGCAATGAATTCCTCCAGTTTATCAGGGGAATCAATCTCAACAAAGAAGACACCTACAGCAGATTGTTTCACCCCGAGCTCAGCTGCAATTTGCTCGTCCAGACGAAACTTGATTGGATATAAAGTAATGTCATGTGAAAACTTCAAGACATTGAAGTGGTAGCCTTCCAAAAACTTCCCGCAGATATCAAATCGGAACAAAAAGTCGTTTTTTAAAGAACTTGCGATTGCTTCAATTTTGCCAAGCTCGGATACCTCTGCGTAAACGATTCCGTTAGTCAATTTGATCAGCAGCTTTGCCTGCTCCTCGAGTAAGTTCTTAGCCGACGGCTGGCTATTCTCCTCAAATGCATCAGGCCACAGGTTTTTCATTTTGTATCCCTCTATATGTCGATAGCGAAGGTGATAGGCAGGTGATCACTCACTACTGGCCGACCATTTTCGCAAATGAGGTTAACCACACCAGCTTTCGTCAAGACAGCGAGGGAGTTTTTACGGAGACGGCTAGCAATCTCAGGCCGCACAATGACTTGATCCAAAGTGTTCCAGTAGTCAGATCGGTACCCAGGCGACTTATGAAAATATGTACCAGGGGAGCCTGAGAAATCGCCCAAGAGACTCCACATCGGGTTGTAGAAGAAGGCATGTTTACGTCCTTTAATAGTACGCGTTTTGCGCTTAGTAAGGACGACGCATGGGACAGAGTTGAGAGCCGCAGCTGACACCATTCCGTCGTCGAACGGGTTCATGTTGAAGTCTCCAAATACAACGGTGTTGGTATGCGTGGCTTCCGCCTCAGCTAGCTCAATGTCTTGCTTGAGGTAACTTGCAGAGTGCACCTGATCGAGTTCGGTGGCATGCAGTTTGCTCGGCAGGTGAGTAATGCAGAGAAGTAGGCGAATTGCCCCGGGCACCTTAATTTCCTTGATCGTATATCGATCCGCCTCCCGGCGGTGTATCACGTGACTCGGGGGGAAAGCAACCAAGATTCGTAGTTCCAGAATAGGCAGGTAAACAGCATGCAGCGTGGGTAGTATTTATGGCGGAGGGTCGTCTAATGTCTTAACCTACCTGGCAATATAAATCTTGCATCCAGGGACAAAATCTTTCACAAGATTGGGTGCAGCAACAGGTTACCTTCGCTACCCAGGGATCCTTGCACCCCTTTCACTCCACACGCCGACAATGAGCTACTTCCTCGGTTGCCAGTCCAGTTCAAAAGCAAGTATAGAACCCTGATTTGACGATCCAGTGCAGTGTTGGATAACGACTACATGCCCACTATAGTGTCATCTGGGTATTGACCTTTTCTAAATAGTGTTTCTGCTTTGGCTTTCGCTAGCATTCCAAAAAAGAACCAGCTTTCATTCGGAGACATCCCGAGAACATGCTCGCCTTCAACTTCACCTGTTGTTTTGTTGATAATCAGTTTGCCACATGCGTCCCGACTTGATCCGTAAAGATAGATGACCAATTCATCATTTTCCTCCAATTTCCAAAGCTTGACTAAGCGTCCCATTCCACCACCTTTCTATTGTCTAAGTAGATCCTCATCCATTAGCCCCTTATCCCTAACGCCGAAATAACCGCATCGGCGACCAGCGACGGAATAACTGATCCCAGAACCGGGGATCCAGATACAGGATCACCCAGGCATACCGCAGCCAAACCAAAATACCCAAGTCAATCATGCCACCGCCAAATAAGATCAGCCACCTCCCCCCATGACTCCGCACCGTCTGCCCCGATCCCTCAATCCGACCGGGATCCAGCCAGGGAGTAGTGCCGCGACGTAACCAGCCCTTGACCACCACAGGTTTTCCCAACAACGGCGTGATCCCCTTGAAGCCACCAAACATATTGCCCAATGGCCCCAAAGGAGAGACAAAACGAATGGGAAGGATCCCGGTGTTATCCGACAGCCGCAACTTGGATCCCAACTGGTAGCCCTCCCGTCCTCGCCCAAACATCACCCGCTGCAAACCCACCGGACTAGCCCTGGGATCCAACAGTAATTGGCCGATGTTGCTCCTCTCTGGAGTCAGATTGAGCCAGTTGGGTTTGACCTGCGTGATGCCCTCGACCAAAAGATGAGATGGGAAACTAGGGATCCCTATACAAAGCCAAATCCCAACCTCAGCAGCGCCAAGTTGACTCAAACACCGCTCATTCCCCGATATAAGCCTGACTGGCTAGGTAAGAGAAGTCCATCGCACCCACAGCATCCGTTGCTGATTAGGGCACAGATGATTAGCGGCCAAAGGATCCACACTTTCATCCTGGATAGGGCTTGATAAACCGATCAGCCTGAACAAGACAAATCCACCTAGAACAGGGTTAGATGGCACTATGGGTAGGTAGTCAATAGAGGCTATAAGACTTATGGCTGGCCGCAAACTATCCCGTGGAATCTGCTCCTTTTGCAATCATGAAACCACCAAGGGGGCGATGTCTAAGCACCTCAAATCCTGTCAGCACCGACTAGACCAGATTGCAGAGGCCAACTCATCCAAGCGCAAGCCAGAGATGCTCTACCATCTGCGGGTGCAGGATGCCTATAATCCCGAATTCTGGCTAGATTTGGAGGTCAAGGGATCCGCCGCCCTCAAGGACATTGATCTCTACCTGCGTGGTATTTGGCTGGAATGTTGTGGCCATCTCAGCGAGTTTTTCCCTGGTAAGGGAGGCTTTATGGCTGACAACCTGGCCAAGTCTCGCAAAGTAGACATCGTGTTTCAATCCATCTCAGAGATCACCCATATCTACGACATGGGCACCTCGTCTGAGACCCTGCTCAAAATGATCGATCAGAGGGAAGGAACTCCCCTCACTCGCCGTGCCGTTGTGCTGATAGCCCGCAACCAAATGCCTGCGGCTGTTTGCCAAGAATGCGGGGATCTCGCCACTCACCTCTGTCTCGAGTGTATGTATGAGGAAGAGATCCCAACCTTATGTCCCGCCCATGCCCAGAGCCATCCCCACCAGAACTATGGTGAACCGATCAAACTGGTCAACTCTCCCCGCTTGGGTATGTGTGGCTATGATGGGCCAGCGCTAGCCCCCTACTAAAGCTCCAGATCAGCTTCTATGGCTGCGCTTGGTGCCGGTTGTCTTCCCCGCCAATTCACCACCACCACCCCCAACAAGGCTAGGATCCCTCCCATCAAAGCCAGCAGACTGGGGATCTCCCCGAGCCAGAGCCAAGCAATCACAATCGCCAGCGGCGGCGACACATACAAAAAACTGGCGGTAACGGAGGCAGGAACTCGCGAGAGCACCATACTCCAGCCGGTATAGGCAATGGCGGTGGGACACAGGCCCAGATAGACAATCGGCAATGTGGCGGAGAGAGGGGCGGTGGGCAAAGTCCTGACCACATCGGGCAGAAACACCATCATCAGCGCAGTGCCTGCCCAAGCGGCGTAGGCTGTCATTTGCAGGGGGCTGTATCGCCGCAGATAGGGCTTTTGGATCACCATATACAGGCTGGCGCAGATAGCCGCCATCAAGACTAAGATGGCCCCCCGCTCAAACTGAAACCCATCTCCCTCCCCAAAGGCGATCAGGACGATGCCGCTGAAGCTGATCGAGATCCCCAGCCAGCCCCACCGCGTCAGCCGTTCCCCCAGCGTCAGTACCGCCAACACGGCTGTAAACATGGGAGCCGAGCCAATTAGCAAACTAGCGGATCCAGCGGTCACCGTCAGTTGGCCATAGCTGAGTGCCACATGATAGGTAGCAACCCCCAACAGCCCTAACAGCCCCATGATCGGCCAGTCTCGGCGGAGGGGCAAGGGCATCCGGGTTAGGAGTCCGTAGATAGCAAAGGCTAGAGATGCCACCAAATACCGCAAGAGAGCCAAGGCTCCGGGTTGATAAGCCTCTAGCCCCGCCCGGATCCCGGCAAACGCCGAAGCCCAAAACAAGAGGGACAGGATCAACACAGCCAGGGTCTTTCCCTCAATCCGGGATCCCTGACTAGCAGCAACAGATTTCGACAAGACCATCAAAACTCCACTTCAAAGGCGGCGGGGATATAGCGATAGAGAGACCACCCTGGGATCCCTGAGCTGGCGGTCGGCCCCAGAACAGGATCCCGGTGTTGTACCAAGGCGATGTCAAAACGGCAGTGGCATTCAGTCCAGCCAGGATGGATGGCCAAAAACGCCTGAGCCGCCCTGATAATCTTCTCTCGCTTACGGGATCCGATTGCCCCCAGACCAGAGGGATCCCGGAGCTGTTGGGCCAGATGAGGAGGGATCCTAGCGAGAGTAGTGCGGGTTTTGACCTCCACAAAGGCCAAAGTGGATCCCTTGTGGGCTACCACATCCAGCTCTCCCCAGCGGCAACGCCACTGCTGGGCAACAATCTGCCACTGTTGGGATAGCAAATGGTGGGCCACCAGCGCTTCGCCGCTGTCACCGATGCGCTGCCGGGAAGTCCGACCAGGGGAGGGATCCATTGGTTCCTCTGCTATCAATCTTTACTCTACCCATTCCAAAAAAGCCGGGATCTTGCCACCAAACCAAGGGATCCCGTTTGAGTTAGATCCCTATCTCAGCTAGCAGTCCATCAATAAAGCCCATTAACCAGTCC